>NZ_JABBDZ010000029.1:0-15456 GCF_012847305.1 Devosia sp. MC1541 | reverse complement strand
ATCAACTTCGTCCTCACCGAGATCGACCGCGTGCGCAAATCCGGTCGACCAGTGCTTTTGATCGCCGCTACCAATCATTTCGGGAAGCTAGACACTGCCCTCATCCGCCCCGGGCGCCTCGAGCGTCGCATCAGCGTGCTGCTGCCTGACGGGGATGAGCGTCGGGCTATGTTCCGCAAGGTGTTGGGCGATCGCATTACGGCCAAAGGCATTGACACCTTAGCGCGCCTCTCATCCGGAGCTACCCCAGCTCAAATCGAGAGTTGGTGCGCGGGTGCTTTCGCCACGGCTGCAGCTCAGAAACGTGCTCTGGCACTGAGCGACCTTATCGCCCAAATTGCACCGCCAAGTCTGCGTTCGCCGCAGATGGACCGTGCTGTTGCGCTGCACGAGGCAGGCCACGCCATGGTCGCCCATGAGCTTGGCGTGCCGGTGCTGGAAATCTCTATCATCGGCTCCGAAGGCGTGGGAGGCTGGGTTCATGCCAAGCCAGATCATGCGTTGCTGACCCGCGACATGGTTGAGCGAACCGCTACGCTGATGTTGGCCGGGCGCGCAGCCGACATGGTGCTGGGTGGTGGTGCCCATGCAGGCGCGGCTAATGACCTCGAGACCGTCAACAGATTGCTGCGTTCGGCGATGCTCGAGCTCGGGCTCTATGGTTCACTGACCACACCGAGCAACACTGACCTGCGACACTATCAAGGCACCACGTTCTGGGCGCGCATCGGTGCCGAAACAGACCGGCTACTAGAGCTAGCCTGCGAAATCGTCGACCGTCGCCGCGACGATATCGGCAAGCTTGTCGAAGCTCTGCTGGTCGAACGTGTGGTAACCGGCGAGCGGCTCGCTGAACTCCTCCGACCCGAGATCAACGAGCCGTTCGAAACTGTCGAGTATTCGAAGGCCGATACGGACATGGAATCGTCGCTGCCCTCCGGGAGAGTTTGATCACAGACGCCGACTCAATCCGTATCGTCGCCTATGACCGGAGGTCTACGAAGAAGCTGTGCCTGCGTGCTCGGGCCATCAGTCCCGAGCACGAAACACTCATCGCAAATGCCAGTAAGGCTGCACTCCTCTCAATCACTATCAGCATGCTCGGGGGCGCCATCAGGAGGAGGACGCGCGTACTTTGGTATTGCCCCAAGCCCAAGAGCGCTAAGCTGAACTCGCCAAGCGACTGCCTCAGGTGGCCCTGGTACTGGCGCAGCGTCCGACATTTCATTTTACGGCGGATTAGGGGCCGGTTGCAGACCGTCAGCTTTAGGCATCGAGACTTGATGAGCGGACATACTGCATCGCGGGTGTGATCCTCAGTGCAGCGTCTCCATGACCGTCGACATCCCGGAAGCGACGAACGACACCCTGGCGCTCATCAAAGCTGCCAGGCGAGCTGTGGATCGGCTATGGCAGTCAGGCTTCCGCTACACCAAGGCTGTTATCATCACTCAGGATCTGGTGCCGCCGGCCATTGCGCAACGAGCACTCTTCGATACTCTCGACCACGACAAGGCCTTCAAGGTGATGGCTGCCATGGACGAGGCAAACAGGCGCTGGGGTCGTCCAACCGTTGTGCCGGCGGCAACGATGGGCGGGCCAAAGAAGCAGCAGACCTTCAGCACGAAGTTTGAGATGCGGTCACCGCGGTTTACGACGCGGTGGGATGAGCTGCCTACTGACCTTCATCAAGATTTCGGCTGATGGTCTTGATCAGGTCAGTAAGCTTGTCGGCCACCCGCACGTACGAGCGTGCCTCGTCAACCGACACCGCGCCTTCAGGCTCATGCATCGCACGGTTGCGGAGTTTGCGAAGACCTTCATAAGTTTCCGCTTCTGTTGACGGCAACAGCCCCCAGCGGGCTAAGTTACGGCTCATGCTTAGCTTCGACCGCAGCATGTTGGAACGTTTTGCATCAGAGATATCTTGATCAAAGTCCATCTTCATCAACACGCTCGCTCGCGTGAGAAGCGCATCAGACGCTGCTTCGAGATCTTTCCATGCCGCAATAATCGCACCGGTTGGTGAAGCTGCAGCCATATCAACCAACTGAGTCAATCGCTGATTATTTTCCTTTGCCACCTGCCGGTCTGGGGTCTCGATATCTTTCGCCTGGTCAACAACGGCTTCAACCCGATTCTTGAAGCTCATCTCGGCACCAGCTAGCTTCAGTCCATCGAGATCAGGCAGTTTTGCCAGTATCTGCTTGTGGAAGAGCCAGATGGCCAAGATCACGACCAAGGGCCCAGCCAATGATCCGATCACGCCTTGGTAGAAGTCGAGCCACAAGGCTTCAGAAGCATCTGGATAGACCAACACTGGGGACGCAGCGTCGATGACCTCGTTGACCATGTTTTCCCTAGAAACTGTTAGCTTCAATGGCCGGCGCCACGTGCGAGTCCCATATCTTTAAGATCGGCAACACGCATAGCTGAAAGATAAACCACAGCGCATATACGGTGTTTGGATGGTAGCAATACCCCGTGTTGAACTTGCCGTGCGCAAGCTCATGGCGCAGTCCTGGACCAGGCTTTCCGTTAAACAACAGGTCGATTTGCAGCACGTTGTCTGCTGTAAAAATCCGATCCATTTCCGCTTTGAAATTCCGCAGTAGTGCGTCCAAAGAGCGATCCTCTTGGACCATATCGCTGAGGATTTTCGATGAGTCTGTATTCAGGTTTTTTAGAACGTGGCGGATCGAATTTTCGATCTGCGGTATCAACAGGTGAACTGCCGATACATAGTCACCCTGGATAAAGCGGGCCATTCCTAAAGCGAAGATGTGCTCGTGGCTCGCCGGCACGAAAGGACTGTATCTCACGATTGGATAGAAGTGCCGCTCACTGACAGGGAATGACGATGAAAGGAACTCCCTGGCGGGGTGGATATAGCCGTTCACAAGCTGGAAGCGTCGATAGCCCTCCAGCTCCTCCATCTTGTACTTGATCCACTGCTCACTGGGCTGCTCACCGATGCCAGGCGCCTCAAGCTCAGCAATCACTTTGCCATCGGCGTCGTGATGCGTGGCGCCGAACATGGAGACAATGGACTGCTCGTTCAGCGTCTCTAACGCCTCGGCACGGAGGTTTTCAACTGAGCTGGGCCAAGTCAAGAAAGCGAACTGCTTGATGCCTTCCGCGAGACCCAATTCCTCAAACACTTTGATTGTGCTATTGATTGTGTCGCCCATGTCCATGGGAATGCTGAAGGAGCTGAGCTCGGCTAAGGCCTCTTCCTGCAGTGTACGCATCTGCGTGAACAGCTGGTCCTGATACTCTTTGGTATCGGGGATATTCCGCAGCTGTGAGATCGCTTCACGTAGCCAGTGCGCTTTTGCAGACGCCTGGAAAACTTGCTCCTTCATAGCGATCGTCATCTCGACAGACGCAAGCTGACATCGCCTCACGTCATCGGGCAACTTGAGATAGTCGTAGACAGATTCTGCCAACTCCCACACGCTCTTAAGAGCCATGGGATATGCCTCCGCCTTCTTAGAGGCATCGTGGGCAAACTGCTCCAATTCCTTCGCCAGAGACAGATTGTCCATTAGAGAATGTCGAAAACGAAGGCCTGCGGCACGCTTGAAAGGCACTACATCCAGATGGGCCTGGGCAGCATCGTACAAGGCATCCACAGCCGAAATGACGCGGTTAGGGAGCGGAGTGCCCCGTTTCGCCGTCATCGTGGATATCTGGATCGCTCGCTCGACTAGATCGACCTCCTCGATCGACACGTCTGATTCCCGCTCAAATCGAACTTTGTATTTGCCGCTACGGAGGCCTTCCGCGGCCTCACAATAGGCTTCGATGGCTTCAAGAGCAGCTGGAGCTTTGGTTCTGTCGTTCACCCACACAACGTCAGCTATGCGAGCCCGAAGGCCTGGATGTTTGACCTTATCAAACACAACGTTGAGCGCCTCGTTCTGCTCGCCCTTCCAATCCGCAGGTATTGATGACCGGCGGCTGCCCATCACGATTTGAGCGCCGTAGGTCTCAGCCTTATCCTTCAATTTGAAATGCAGGCCACAAATCTGCGACAGCAGTTGAAAGACGCCGGATTGGGGCTCTACGCCTGCAGCATCTAGAAACGCCTTGCGGTAGGCAGATTCCAGAACGTGACATTCTACTTCGTCGACGCCTGCAATAGGCGCCTCAAATTCCAGCAGATCGAAGTCCTCAGCTGGGACAATTCTGAGTGGTGCAGCTGGTGCTTCTTGCTCAGCCGAAGTCTTATCCGACTGTTCGCTATCGGCGTCACTAGTCATTAAAATCGCCCTTGTAGGCCGCCATCAGCGAACAGTCCCCATCAATGCCATCGTCATTTCTGGCACTCCCACTTCTTGAGCTGTGGCCTTACCCGTGTCGATGTAGACCACCCTCCAGAAGCTGTTAGAGCCAACCTGGGTGACATAAACGGTTGTCGGCCATTTGTCGGCGATCGACTGGCCAGACGCTTTCGACATGGGGATTGAGAGACCTGCAGGTGTCCATGAGCCCAAAGGAGTGGTCGCGGCAAGGGCTGTCTGCAGGCCCATCTTGTATTGCTCGAGCGTTATGTCTGCCGTCTCAACAGCGATAAAAGCCACGACGCCGGTGTTCACGTTCGTGAAGGCGTCCAGGCGTGCGCCGTCCGGGCCTGCAGTGACTTCGTGAGCCCAACCTGCCGGGATTGTGGCTACGCGGCTAGTGACAGGGTTGGTCCAACGTGCAGTAGTTTGCAGACGCTGCTGATCCAGTTTCTCGACTGCGTTCAGAGCGTAAATTCCGCACAGTAGAGCAATGGTTACAAGCATGCCTACAACGCGACGAAAGGTGTTGTTCGAAAAGCTCCGAACGGTAGCTCGGCCTAGGTCATAGTCTGTTGGGAGCTTATCCCGCACTTTCCGAAATGCCGGCACCATCGTGAAAAGACACAGAATGGGGATGCCCAGGCAAAGTCCCTTTCCCCAAACCGTCAGTTCGCGAACAACAGTGTCGCCAACGCTGAACTTCGGTGCTCCAGAAACAGGAAGCGCTTTTATGCCAAACAGGGCCTTGCCGAGACTGTTGCCGAAAATCGAAATGATCAGACCGTTGATGATCATAATCAGCGGAAGCATGAGAAAGAATACCGCTCGGCTATCAGCCATGTACCATTGAAGCGACAGGGGAATGCTAATACTGGGCAGAGCCAGCGTGATGCCCGTCGCAATCACAGTCCCAATCAGTGACATGTCGAAAGTACGAGCGAAGTATCGTGTCCAAGGACCAGCCAGGCCAACTGTCCCACTGTAAGTTGGCTCGTTGGAGGGCGGTGCTACGGAGAATTCTTCCTCAGTGCTGTCTTGTACTTCTGGATCTAGACGTACGGCCTCTACGATATGAGGCACTACAGCGGTTTCCTGCCGCGGCTGAAACGGGGGCGCCTGAAGCGGTACCGCCGGTGGCACCGATCGAGTTGGCAAAGGAGGTGGAGTTACTGTGGGAAAAAGATCCGAAAACTCCGGCTCGCTGCGGACAGGCGACCACTGCGGCATGCCTTCACGCCAGACTAATGCGGTCTTGTCTAAAGTGCCGACAAGCAAAAGCGAGCGTATGTCTTCGGCATCATGCGGCCCGTCAGGCTCGCCGCCGTTTATAGAATAAAACCAGTCAGTCAAAGCAGCCCCCAATATTTGGCCACTTTGCCAGCCGGCAATGGGGGCGGCAAGACGGAACGAAAACCTGACTTGGTTTTATAAGTTAGCAAAAGTTATTTTGACGTGCGGAAACAGTGCAGACACGTCGCTCTCACTGAAGCTCGCCCTCAAACAGGGACGTGTCCGTCCATCCGTCGATTTGGGGCTTCTTTCGTTTGGCCGAATCTATGACGTCCGCTTTTAAGGGATGTCAGCCAGAAGCAAACTGTCCGCAACCCACCCAATCTGGTCTCTGGCCAAGTGTTTCGGCGATGTCCGCTTTCGGGCAAGCGCGTGATCCGCCCGAACGTCCGATATGGGGCGCGTAGCAGTCGTTGGGAGAGAGCGGCCTTCTCCCCCTATTACTACTGTCCCCACAACACGGGACCTGCCGGCTGCGTCGCCTACAAGGAGGGAGGGGAGGGTCGGGTGCCGCCCCCACTGCTTCGCCCCTTCGTACGGTCCCTAAAGCTCTCTAGCCTGCCCTGCCGAGCCCGCTGGCTGGCCTCACGCCTGCGCCCCAACTTCAGCGCCAAGCCTGTTTTGCGGACTAGTCTGAGATTGCGCCAACCACGTGGGCCCGGCCAACGGCTCGAGCGGCGCCGGGGTGTATGCGACTGGCGTCGCGATAGATTGTGGCGGCGTACTGTGCTTTTGGCACAGCCGGTGTTGCCTCGGTAATCATCCCTCTGCGCAGGCCTCTGACGGCACCACTAATGTGTTTCCGACGTGGCGTCGGCTTTCTGGCAGGCGTGTACACTGTTAAGTGCACCCTGTGTGGTGGGTGCGCCAGAGGCTACGAAGATTTAATAAATCCATAGCGGCAATGGCTCATCGATCCTGCCGCCGGCGGGAAAGTGCCATCCGGCCGAAGGCAGATATCCCTCACCACCTGCTCTGCGGATGATTTCGTCTTTGCTATTTTTCGTCGTCATCCTAGGCCATTCGGCGCTCAGACGAGACCAGAATTCTCCTTAGATCGCAAACTCATTTCTGAGACACAGGTGCTGATGCCGAACAACTGCAAATGGCTCCTCAAAGTCGGATCTTTCCGTCAGCTAGCTTAATCAAAAAATCGAAAAGACCAATATTGAATTGCTGATTCACCCCAGGTCCAAGGGCGAAAATCTTCGTTGCTGGTGAGACAGAGGTATCAAGATAAAAATAGACGCCAGTGCCGTCATCAGAAATGGGAATAAAGCTAGTACGATCGGCGCCAGCTTGCTGCCACGCTCGGAGCTGCTTAGTTACAGAAACGACATTTTGCCAAAGAGGAGGAGTATCCTCCTTAATTACAGGAAGGCCATAAACCTCCAGGCCATTTGCTAGTACCGCACCATATTTTCGCAATAGTTCCTGATACTCTTCCGGAAAATTTACCCCCAACTCCGCTTCGGCCTGGTAAATTAGAAAATCACTAACGGGTCCGACAACTTCTCCATTTTTACACAATTGATCAAATCTATCACGTGCTGTGCTCATCATATTTCCTAGGGAGAAATTAGGCCGGAACTCACAAAATCAGCATAGCGCATCTGCCAATACGAGTGTGAATATCCGGACTGTCGTAGAGGGCTGCCCGGCCCCGGGATGTGTAGTGGGCCACCAGTTAGAGGGTTATACTGATTTTGAGATTGCGTCACTTCGATCATCTGACCAGTTTCACGACCAACATGGTGCAATTGAAGCGGCTCCCATGCACCATTGGCTCCTCGCACAAATGGTGCCTGGCCATTCTTCATACGAGTAATGTTCTGATCACTTAGCTCTATGTCCGCTCTCTGGATCACTAACTCATCGCGATGGCGGATTACTCCGGTCCAAGTGGAGCTCACTCCAAAAGTTGCTTCGGCATTCGCGAGAAATTCGGCCTCATCCGCGTTTTTGGGGGTAATACTAGTAAATCGGTTCGTCCCTACATTTGGGGCCACAGCACTTTTTGCCCAACGTCCCAGATCGGTAGCGATTTTTGAGCCCGGGAGGATAACTCCAATGGAGAGCTCAACGACACCATCAAACACCAATTGATTGTGGATTTGCTCCGCCTGACCGCAGGCTGCGATGTTGCCAGCATTACAAGCATCTAGTGCTCGAGCGAGGCGAATGCCGTCACTAACGATCAGTGCCCTGTCTGTTGCTTCGAGTAGGGCAAGAACGCCCATCGCTAGCAAGACAGGGAAAGCATTGTTGCTGGCGGCGTTTCCGCCGGTCATGCCTCCCGTGCTGACGTCGCCTCCCACGATGAGCGCTGTTAGTCCACCGGTCAACGTTGCTACATTGATTCCCATAGATCGGAACGCTGCATAATCGGCAGCGAGATCCGCTTCCTGGATAGTTCCTGACTTAAGCTGGACCAACGTCGAACGCGTCCAGTTTTCCAACATGAGTAGGGCAGCTGCCTCACCACCGGCTGCGCCCGCTGCTCCCCCCACACAATCGCCCGCGGCCACGGCGCCCGTAGCGCAGCCGAGAGCCGCATGGGCGATCATTTGGGTCGCTACATCGATCTGACCAGATTTCGCCGCTACGCCAATCTCGGTCGCCACAGACTGCCCCAGCGTATCTGCGGCAGCCAGCCGCAAAGCTGAGATCAGCGACTGATCAAGCGGTTGGCCTTCGACGGTCGTTGATACGCCGACCTTGATTGCGGCCTTGATCAGGTTTGTTTGAGCCGCGTTGACGAAATTCTGGCCGAAATTCTGGCCGAAGTTTGCGCCCGGGGTGACAGCGCCGACTTGTGCGATGTCCAGTGCGCCTTGGGTTAGGCCCGCCGTGAGGATCGAACCAACCAGCGACCGAAGCGTGGATTCCGAGCCGAGTTCGGCCAGAACTGCCGCAAGATCACCCTGATTGTTGATCATCGAAATGGTGGTCTTTTGCAATAGGGCCGTAACACCTGCATCGATAGCCGCCATGGCTATAGCGTTGCCAGCCAGTCCCATGCTTCCGGCAATGGACGAGGTGAGGCTCGCGCCAAGGCCTGTACCGCCACTGACGGCTGCTACGGCCAAGGCCACAAGGGCGGCTCCGGCTTCGGTCAGACCTTGATCATAATAGTCCCAGTTTTCCTGCGCAGCTGTGACCGCTTGCCAGTCGACGTCTGGTCGATCTCGCAGATCATCCAGCCAAGCGAGGCCCTCGATCTGGGACAGTTGATCGATAGAGGCAGAAAGGTCACCGGTTTCACGATACTGGACGACGATCCCTTCGCTGGTTGTGATGTCGAGCCCACCACCAGATTGGATCATGGTGTGAACAACAGACTCGGTGCTCGAGCCTGCGTCGCTTGCCGTCCACCACAGGAGGCTTTCGGTATCCCGCGTCCGACGCTCAAAATCGCTATCAATGTTGGTCGAGAACGTCACCGAGCCATCAAGCGCCGCGAGTTCTACTTTGCCCTCTGCTGCAATAGTTGCTGCATCAAGTGCGATGTCGCCGCCTGCCGAGGTGACGCCGATGTTGCCACCAGCGGTGATACCGCCGCCGCTTGTTGTGACTGATTGGTGCTGCTCGGTCGTCGTTTGGTCGCTGCCAAATAGGAAACCAAGAACGCCTTCGCGCTCAAAGGTAACCGAGCGATCAGTCGTGGTGATGTCTTGGACAGCGGCGACCGTGACGTCTCCATCTGCTGCCAAGTGCACATCGCCACCGGCCGCAACTTCCGCTCCGAGGAGTGTCGCGTCGCCTCCGGCGGAAAGATCAATATTCCCGCCCGCTGACACAGTCGCGAGCTGGTTGGTGAGGCTGTAGCGGTTGTCAAAACCTTCATTGAAGGTAATGGACGATGAGGTTTCCTGCTCGAGCGCGGCGATGTTGATATCGCCACCCGCGGAGACGGCAAGATCGTCGCCGGCAGAAATGTTTCCTCCGATGGACGAGAAATCCCCGTCGGTTGCAATGTCAAGGTTGCCTTGGGCGACAATGGAGGCAGTCTGGTCGACCCGATCAGCAAAGCCCGTGGCGTTGTTATCTCGTGTGCTGGCCGTCTGGTTGACCAGATCGCCCGCCGCAATGGCGACATCGCCACCCGAGATCATCCCCGAAAGGTTCAGCAGTGACCCTTCGATATCGAGAACGACGTCATGGCCGTAAATGGCCCCGCCCAAATTGAGCAGATCACCGGTTAGGCCAATATCGAGACTATCGTCGGCGCTGACGAGACCAGTATTGGTCATGTCGGCGCTGGCGAGGATTATGCGATTGCCCAGCAGCTGTGCGCCGCCAGCTTGCCCGTCTTGGGCCGTGTTGGCCAGATAGACACGAGGCACTAGGACCTCAATGCCGTCAACAGTTGTGGTTTCGTACCAGATGATATCGGAAGTAAGCGCTGCGACCTGTTCTGCAGTAAGCGCTGCGCCAGGGCTCAGATTGAGGCTGGCTTGCGCGGCCAGTGCATTGTCATAAAGCGCTTTGACCTGATCGTAATCGGTATCAAAACCGTCAAGGAAGCGGCGGCCTGTGAGCGCCGCGATCTGTTCCTGAATAATCCTCGTCTCGACGTAGGCATCGCCCAGACGTTTCTGCGTCAGCTCCGGATCGAAGCCGGTTAAAGTGCTGAGGAAGCCGTCGGAGTTGTAGAATTTGCTGAGATCGACGAATTCCGATCGTGTCTCGATCAGGTAAGGGGAGGTGGGATCAGGAACGATCTGGTGCAGGCTGCCACCAGCGAGATAGCCTGACAGATCGATGCTTGGCGCCGAGCCCGAACTGTTGCTCCAGGTCAAATTGACTGAAACGAGGCCGGGAGCTGTCGTTCCAACACCGGAAGAGAGACCAACTTGGCCGGCACCTTGACGAATAGCGATATTGTCGATGCGGTCTGTAAAGTCGCCAGAGAGTGCGCCAGTTGCTTGGATGGTGGAGTATATCCCGCCAATCGTTGCGCTGGCCGTGCTGTAAGTCGGGGGGCTCTCGATCCATCGATATTTCCAGCCACTCCAGCAACCGCCAAAAACTTGCAGGCTGTCGCAGTACGTCTCTTCCCACCAGCTTCGTGTGGTGACTTGAGTGGTTTCAATCAGATCTCTGGCGGTGTTGACGAGATTGTCTCCCGTCAGCGTCACATCACCATTCGCCGCTATGAGGCTATAGGTGTTGGTGATGTCGTCCCCAACCAGAGTGAGATCCGAACCTGCTAGCAGGCGCGCTCGGTTGATGGTCCCAATCAGATATTCACGGGTGATGGTCGTTTCGACAATCAGGGGAATAGCACCACTCGTCGTCGTGCTGCTGGTGGTGCCAACGGAGATTCCTGTCGTCGTATTTTCGATCGTGCCGGCATTGATAGACAGATGGCCAGCGTTCGCCTCGATCAGCGCGTCGGTATTGGTAACTGACGCCGCGCCAGTTTGATTAAGGCCAGCTATGCTCAAGTTTTCGGCGCTGAAGATGGTGCCGGTGTTGTACAGTGCGCCATCGAGGCGGATGTCGATGTGCCGCTTTGCTGCGATGAGATCCGAATTGAGCAGCCAGCCGTCGAGCCCAATTTCGAGGTCTCTGCCAGCACCGATGGCGCCGGAGTTGTTGAGGTTTTCGGCTTCTATGGAGATGTCGCCACGTGCGACAAGCTCGCCGCCACTCAGTATGCTGACGGTGTGCGCGGCGCCCACGGAAACAGCTTCAGCTGATCGTAAACTGCCCGACAGGACGATGCCGCCGTCGGAAGTTACATCAATTGCGCCATTCGCCTCGAGGGCACCTGAATGGATCAATCCATCGGCGCCCGCCACGAGTCTGATTTCATCGAGCGCGCTAAGTTCGCCATTTTGGACTACGCGTGATCCATTGACCTCCAGCGAGTGACCAGCCTCGAGCTTGGCCGTGTTAGAGGCAACACCTGCTGTGGCCAAGAGAACAAGATCCTCACCGGCGAGGAGATCCGCCGTGTTGGCGACGGAGACAGCGTTCAACGACAAGTCGCTGGCGGCTTTCATGCGCATCGCGTTCGAAAGTGCGCCGGTGCCTGAGACTGTGATATTGCCGCCAGAGCGCAATTCGCCTCCGACCAAACTGAGGTCGCCTGTCGATGCGATCACTGCCTCTCCCGAGGACAATATCTGGGCGCCAGTGGCGTCGATACGTTCCGCGCTGATGTCGAGATCGGCGCTGCCCGCAAGAAGGCCCACGCTATCCAGGCCTGCGCCGACCACTGCCCCATTGCCGAGCGTGAGGTTGGCAGTTCGAAGCGAGAGATCGCCATCCGACGCCAACTGCCCAAGGAGCGTACTGTCACCCGTTATCTCAGCAAGCACGGCGTTGCCGCCGCGGACGGTCGTATTGGCTCCAATATGCAAATCACCCGAGGCAGTTATACTCAGTGTGCCTTTGCCAGCAGTGATTGAGCCCGATCCGTCGACGCCAGTCGCGACAAGGTCGCCATCAAGTTCAATGCCGATCCCAGACAGCGACACGTCGTTCCAAGCGGCGAGATAGCCGCTATCCAATGCGAGGTCCTGCCCGGCAGACAGTCGAAGCGTGCCGCCGGAGTAGACGCCACCTGTGATCTCCAATCGATCTGTGGCGCTTGCGCTGACGTTGCCAGAGGATGAGGCAGAGTTGAGCACCAGCTTCCCGCTGGATGTGAGCGACATGCCGCCAGCACCGGCGACGACATTGTCCGGCATACGTACACCGACACCGGCCTCCGTGCCTTCAAGCGTGATACGGCCCGCGTACATGCCACCAAGTGCAGAGGAGTCGAGGGCAAATGCCGGTGTCGATCCGCTGCCAATCCCGTTCTGGCCTACAGTGCGGGCGTCATAGTCGAAGTCATTGGCTCCGAGGAATATGCCCACGTCCTTGCCGTGAAGCGCACCGTTGAGGATTGCACTGCGGCTGATGATGTCGAAGTAATCCACATTGGAGGCATCCAGTCCGCCACTACCGACTTCAACGACGCCCCCTGTAACAGCCAGTTTTGAAAGTTTGCCATCTGGGCCAATAACGGGATTACCAGTAGCCAGTGTGGCACGGGGTGTATTGATGAAACCGCAGCCACTGCAGGTAATGCCATTCGGGTTCGCAATGACGAGGTCGGCAGCGACCCCGTGTATTTCGATCACACCGGCCAGCAGTGAGGTATTGGTGCTTGTGACCTCATTGAGAATGAGGCTTGCAGATCCTCCATCGAGGTTGGGATTGGCGTTGACGATGCCACCGAGCTCGGACTGGCCTACTGCCGTGGCATTATTGAGGATGAGCCCCGAGTTCCCGACGTTAAAGTCCGTGTAGCGGTTATGGGAGAGACCTGCGTCGTTCGCAGGTGCAATGTTGACCAGCGGCACGCCATTTGGCGCTGTGGTGATTATTGTGCCTGTACCAGAGGGATCGACCGCAAGAGACTGAGCATATGTCACTACAGTGGTCTGCACGACCAGATTGCCAGTCGTGAACAGTGCGACTGACAAACGAGCGGCGCGCAGGAGGCGCGAAGACCAAGACTGACGCATGAATATACTCACTAAAAGTGGATTGGGGCGATGCCAAAGCTGAAACGATAAACGGGTTGGCCGGGGAGGATTTGTGAGGAGAGTAGAGACTTCTCTAAGCTCACTTCCCCAAACACCATGCCATTTTGTAAGCGGATGCCTCCGGCGATGCCTGCTGCATTGCCCAATGTGCCCGCGTCGGACGCACCCGGAAACGACCAGCCAAGGTCCAGCGCCCCGAACACAGCTGCTTGCCCGAACATCGCCCTGAATGCGTCGTTGTCGAAGTCTGTCCGGTATGAAGCTTCATTTCGCACAATCACGGCGTTCTCACTGCCGAGGACTGCGCTCTCAAAGCCGCGCACCGATGAAGAGCCACCCACGCTCATGTGCTCAGAGCTATAGAGCGGGTCCGGGCTCCACTGTGCTCTCGCAGTCGTGGACCAGGTCATGCCATTCTGGTTCTGTAGAGTGAGGTCTACCTGACCATCCACCTTGGTGAAGATGGAGAAGGGATCTGCGTCGACATCCACGCCAAGAAAGGGCAGTCCACGCGAAACGCCAGCTGAGGCCTTAACGACGCCAATGCCGGATAGTTTTTCCTCGTGCTCGAGGCCAAGACGACCGATCGTCAGGTTTCTGCTCGATATGTCAATCAATGATCCTGCGAGAAAATTCCGATTGGCCTTGGAGGACAGGCCTAAAGTTAAGTGCGTTTTGCTGGACTGACTGCGTGTCAACAAGCGACGGATGTCGAAGGTATGGTTCCAGCTCTCGCCCGCGCTCTCAAAGGTTTGCAACTGGCCGGTGATCGGCGAGCGATAGCTGTAAAAGTTCGAGCTGACATCGAAAGTCCAATCGCCCACGGGAAGTGTCAAAGATGCGGTGACATTCTGAGAGGTTTTGCTGTTGTCAGCAGTGTCTAGATTTCGCTTGTACGACGCTCGGATCGTTTCGAAAGCGCCGAAGGTGTCCTCGAGGACCAAATTGGTCGCTGACTGCAGTTTTCCGGTGCTATCAGCTCCGCTGTTGTCGAGGCTTTGTTTGATCGAGATCGGCAGGCCTGACGAAATCTCGACAATCCCGACACTCGTTCCGACATCCTCACCTGGCCGAAATGAAACTTTCGCATCCATCGAGCCCAGAGAGTTGATCTGGTCGATACCCTGTTCGAAGGCCCTCAGTTGAACAACACGATCCGACTGAACCGGTAAAACCACATGACCTATGGCACGGGATTGCCCATTTTCTACCAGCTCCACATCTGCGAGTTGACCTTCCATGACGCTGATACGCAAGTGACCAGAGGATAAATCCTGTTCTGGCAAATATGCCCGGGACGTAACAAAGCCCGCATCGACATAAAGATTAGTGGTTTGCCGAACTAACTCGAACATCTGTTCGAGTGAAAAACAGGTGAGACCTGCGTGCAGTGAACTTAGATACTCCTGAGCAAAGAGACTTGCCCCGTCGAAAAGCACCTCGCGGATTGGGAGGCATTCGGCAGACGCCAAATTCGCAAGATCAGTTGGTGCTTCCGGCAAAGTGTTGGAAAGCGTTGAAGCGGTGCCAGAGCGCTCTGCCTCCAAGCGCATTGATTGTTCTGCTTGCTGTTGTTGCGCGTCGCGCTGCACGCGGGCCAGCGCATTTGCTTCTTGGGCTTTCGCCTGTGGAAGGCAATTGAGCAATGCAACACCCAAAACCGCAGTGGTTAGGCAACGCGTGGAAACATACCGCAAACCGAAATCGCCACAATTATACCGAAAAATACGTACTCATTTCTAGGTAGATTCGTGTGTGAGTCAATTTTTCTCGTGGCCACAGTTAGATGCGGTGCCGCCCGTGTCTACGCACGCGACCGCTCATTTTCGACCGGAGCAAGAAATCTGGGAGAAACGGGGCGCGCTGAGAATCCTAAGATTCAGGTCGGAACAGTCGGTGCGCCAAGCAGATATTACGATCAGACGTCAGACAATTTGTGGAGCTTGCTGAATGCCTTTGACTCGGGCGACCGATGACGCTGCGGAGGCGCCTAATAAGGATCTTCAGCAACAGCGGTGCCGCCAGATATGAGTTTAACGTTGACCGTGATTGGCCTGCTTTGGGGAAATTGCTTTAGCTGTGCCAACGTCTGAAATGGGGTCGGTTTCGGGCACGCTTAGTCGTGAATCGGCAGGGTGGCCGGTGTCCGCTTTGGGGAAGTGCCCGCGTGCTTGTTAGCGACCGAAATAGGGGGCTTCGCCGGCGAAGCACAACCGGCTGCCGGCGAAGTCGCTTGCTCAGATTTCGGTTGCCTCTGACAACGACAAAGCGTCGTCGACATCCACGCCAAGGTAACGAACTGTGTTCTCGATCTTGCTATGGCCAAGAAG
>NZ_JABBDZ010000028.1:0-15929 GCF_012847305.1 Devosia sp. MC1541 | reverse complement strand
CCTGTTCATCTTGCGCGGTGTGCCGGGCCATGTTCGTTCCGACAATGGCCCGGAGTTCATCGCCAAGGCGGTGCGGGAGTGGATCGTGGCCGTCGGCGCCAGGACCGCGTTCATCGAGCCAGGAAGCCCCTGGGAGAACGGTTATTGCGAGAGCTTCAACTCCAAGCTTCGCGACGAACTGCTCAATGGTGAGATCTTTTACAGCCTCGCCGAGGCCAAGGTCATCATCGAGGCATGGCGGTGCTACTATAATACCGAGCGGCCGCACTCATCGCTCGGATATAAACCCCCGGCACCGCAGGCCATTATCTGGCCTGCGCCACCACGCGGATCGGCACCCCCATCTGCACAGGCAATAGCCCCAAAGCCGATCATGCATTAAGACTGAAACCGGACCACCCTATGGGGTCAGGCCACATCTAAGCAACGGCCTCCCAGGGACTTGTCTTTTGTCACGTCTCTTGGTGGGCACACCAGGCCGCACAGATATTTGACGCATTTGCGAGCATTTTTCTGGTTGTCACTGGCTTCAATCCTTCTACAGGTCCTCGCCTATTTGCTGTCGGTGTACCCGTTTAACCTTATTTCAGCCGAGTCATTCTTCATTGCCGTCGTTGCTCTGGGCGCACCCGTTATCATTAATGCCATGGTACTAGCTGCATTCCGCCGGCATGACTCACCGATCATTTCAGCCCTCGTGGTGTTTGGTGCCCTGTTTTGCGCCATGGTCGCTGTGATATCGGCGAGCCGAACTCCGATCAGCTATCAGGCACTCTTGATCTGCGGGGGGATTGGGCTGTTTCTGGCCTGCGCCGCCAATTATCGTTTTCATACGTTGAGCGGGGAGAAGGTGCGGATCATGCCGTTTGACGGCGCGACCGATGTTATGGCCCGCATTCCGGGTGCCAAGCTTCTGACTCCCCAGGAGTTAGAAAGCTCGCCTACTGAGATCAACTTCGACGTTTTGTTGATCGACGAACATTCCTACAAGACCGCTGAGGGGGCTGAGTTCATCTCGCGCATGCATGTTCTGGGGGTTGATATACTGAGCTACGAGAGTTTTCTCGAACGCGTCATAGGCAGTGTCAACACAGAGAAATTTGAGCTGTTTCACATCGTCTATACGCCCAGCCAATTGCTGTATGCGAGAGTGAAGCGGTATCTGGATCTCGCCTTTGTGCTCGTTTTTTCGCCTTTCCTCATCTTGATCTCGGCTCTAACCGCGACATACATTTTTGTTCGGGATCCCGGCCCGGTATTGTTCGTCCAGATTAGGCGTGGCTACGGCAATCGACCGTTTCGCATGTATAAGTTCAGAACTATGTTCCAGGGCACGTCGGGTGGCACCACCTCCACTGGGGACCCTCGAATCATTCCGGGATGCGGTGCCCTGCGCAAGCTGCGCATCGACGAAATCCCGCAATGCTTTAATATCTTGATCGGTGACATGAGCCTGATCGGCCCTCGGCCCTCGGCGGAATATCTGGCCAAGAAGATCATCAAGATGGAGCCAAAATATGCATATAGGTGCGTTGTGCCACCAGGGATCACCGGATGGGCGCAGGTGAACTCTGGCCACGTCTCCGACATAGACGATGAACTGATCAAGCTGTCGCAAGACCTCTTTTACATTAAGCGACTTTCAATCGACACGGACCTGGTTATTCTCGCCAAGACCGTGAAAACTGTACTGTTTGGAACAGGCGCAAAATAGCGGGAAAACTTGGCCTGCTAACGGTCCATATTGTATTGTTAGTGTATAGTTTGATCTGACGGTAACCGACTGAATTCGTCCGCCTTTCGCCGATTGAAGGCTAGAAGAAGTAGTCGAACCCGGCAGTCATCTTGATCACCGGCGGCCGGGCCAGGAGTAGTGCGGCTTTGATCCTGCGATTTTCACGCAGGGTGAGTTCCTCAGCCAGCAGTTCGGCGATGACAGTGATCCCGTCAATCTGGCCTGCTCGACGCAGCGTGCAGTCCAGCATTTCCAACGAGCGGGACATCTTCAGGCTGGATAGAAATTGGGGCAACGTCACAAGAATCCAGATTTAATTACTCAAAATTGACTGCCGCACGCGAGCGTCGATCAGCAGCAGCAACGGCGCCGCCAGCAAAAGCAACCAAGCCAGCAGCCCCAAGCCGCCGGCCATGGTGGCAAAATTGGCCCAATCGGCATGCAGATTATCGAGGGTGAAGGTTTCGGCCTGCTCGGGAAACAGCCGCTGGGCCGCGTCCATGACCTGTCCTAGCCCCACCCCGACCCAGGACGAGCTTTGCAACACGTCGAGCGCCGACGCATACAGCGCGGCACGGATATCATCGGTCCCGCCGGTGAAGCGGAAGATGTTCAATGCGCTGTCGAACAGGCCAACAATGCGCATGTTGCTGCTGCCATTGCCGATCAGAGCCACCGCGCCGCCGACGCCAATCGCCAGCGCCGCCAACACCGAGAAGCGGAACAGCTTCTCGCGCCACAGCCACAGCAGCAGCGTCAGCATACCAACAGCGGCAATGGCCGCAGCGCCGACCATCGGCCCTCGCGAGTCCGACAAGATGGTCGCCCCCAGCCCGAACACCGGGCCGAGCAGGAAACCATAGCGCCAGGGGGAGTTGCTCCCCACCACGCCGACCAGCGCCAGCCCGCCCGCCATGGCCGCAAGCGAGCCATAATGGATGGGGTTATTGCCCAGTCCCGGCCGATAGACGTCAAAGGCAAAATGTTCGTAGGCGCCGCCGACCAGCGCGATGGCCGCTGCCAACAAGCAGATCAGGGCAAAAATGGACGGCCCCGGCGCCCAGCGGGCCGGACCAGCCAACAGGCCGAGCGCCACCGTCGACAGCATCGGCAGGATCAGGATGGGGGCGAGCAGATCGTGCGCGCCGCGATAGACGAAGGGCACCGTGATGGCGACCAGGGCTATGGCGCCAATGATCGCCAGCGAGGTCGGGTGCAAAAACCCGCTGCGGTGGCGCCGGGCATAGAAAACCAGGGCCAGCAGCGCCGCAGCCAATGCGGTGTAAGCGCCGATATAGGCCGGGTAGCCGGGAGGAATTATCGTCGCGACGAGGGCAATACACAGTAAGACACTGGCGAAATTAACCGGCAAGAGATGACTCCAGGGAATGCCCGAACGCCTAACGCATGCCGGATGGTGACACAAGCTGACGCGTCAGGCGAGTGGTGTCGCGGGGTAAGGCGCGCCGCGCCGGTAGCTCACACTCAGATCGACTGCGGCAACTCCTTGCATCCTGTCTCAAACAGGAACCGGCCCTTAGCTGGCTCCCCGCTTAGGTCCGAGGAGGATCGCTAAAAAACCAATCCACAGGAGAAAGGCTTCGTGCGGCCTCCTTCTCAACTCCCTTGTTTCCGGGAGCAATTTCAGAAGGGCACCCCAGCTTGGCCTCCGAAGGAAATCTAACGCCGGATGCTCCAACCGCAAATTTTTTTGCATCGCCATAAGCTGGGTCATATACCAACCATCGGAAAAAACTGGAAACCTGCGATAGAGCGCGCCCAATCCAATCGACGCCCCCAGTACATTGCTGGCATGCTGCCGATACAGAAGTGACGCATACTCGTCGATAAACCAGGCCTGCCCCGTACTCCGCATCAGGCAATATATAAACCAGTCATGCATGCGAATATTATTCAGGGCACCATGAGGCAGGCTCTTGATAAATTGCCTAATATACACAGCGGAACTTTGCGGAAATACGAATGTATTTCCGGGTCCGGCTGATTCAAACAGATGGTCGAACTTGCGCTGCGGCTTAGATTTTCTGATATATTTGGTTCGTCCGTCCGGGAAGAAAGCCATTACATCAGAAGAATATGCGGCATACTTCCCGCCCGACAATACCGCAACAGCTTTTGCCAATTTTTCTGGCTTCCAGATATCGTCCTGATCACAGAACGATACATAGTCAAATTCATCCCAGCCGGCATCTTCTAGCAGTCGTAAGAAATTCTTTCCAGCCGAGCCAAAATGGCGTTGTGGAAGGACAGTGATATGGCCGGAGTATTTGTCGTTCAAAATTTCGAGCGTGCGGTCTGTCGATGCATCATCACTGACAAATATATGAACCCGAACCCCGGCTGATCCAAGTATGCTGTCGACTTGTTCCTCAACCCATTCACTTCCGTTATGGGTTGCCAGTAAAACAGCGACAGCGGGATCTTTGGGCATGCATGCTCCGGGCATTGTCGGGTGGTTCGTCGTGGCCGCTTACTACGGCGGCCCGGCTGCTTTTGCAGCGGTCTAGTAGAGCTATGCTAGTGGGTCAAGCCGGCATACACTGGCCGCCACTGTCAAACGGGCCACGCCATATTTTGTTGCCGTGCAAACTGAGCCAGGCACCCTGAGCCAACGCGTTACTAATTGAGGCAATTAGGCGATGGCTTGATATGAGCTGACTACCAACCGTTTGAAGCTGTCACCACCACTAGGCGCACCGGAGCGCTGATCGTTGAGCAATTGCAGAATTGGCCCGGCGCGACAAACTCCGCCTACCTGAATAAGCAATGAGTACCACAACCCTGCGCAGGAAGGCTCCGCTGGTACCAGCCTAGCCACGCAGTAAGGCACGTGCACATCAACTTCAATATTTAAGGACTCCGACCAGATGGAGCAGGCGCGCCATCGGCCTGAGCGCACTGCGCCATCGTGTGGCCATTGCCATTATTCGGTTTTTGATTGGCAGTAGAGCGAGAACCTCTTTGGCATCAACTAATTGAGCCAAGCCACAGCGGTCGGCGCAAACGAACGCCTGCTTCAACTCATCTGTAGTCCGAAGCCTCGCTGCTCCAAGGAACAGCAAATAGGTAAAAATGCGAACCACATGAGCGTCAAAATGCTTTGCCGTTACGGGGTCGCTCAGCTCCAAAGCAAAGGCCGTACGCTCGAGCGCAACCATTTTCTCGGTCTCAAGGAAGTTGGTAAGGCTCATGGCTCGGGAGGTACTGCCCGGTCGCAAAAATATGTTGTAGAGGATGTCGGGAATAAGCACGGTCTTCCGCGCCGCCCGGGCAACCAGGCAGGCAAAAAAGATATCCTCGTTCGCCCGCAGGGCCGGAAAGCTCAGGCCATTTTCGATAAGGAATTTGCGTCGGAACGCTTTGGTACAGGGCGAACTCAGTATCTCGTTCACCACCAATGCATTGAGAAAAATGCTCTTACCGGTCATTTCCGTCGTAGCCTGCGGTCCCAAACGATGGACCTCCTGCCCTGAGTCGGACTTGAACGCGCAGCCAAAATTGACGAATTCGACGACGGGATCAGCGAATGCCACGTGTACCGTCTGGCAATATAGCGGATCGATCCAGTCGTCGCTGTCAACGAAGCAGACGAACTCGCCGCGTGCTGTTGCCACGCCAACATTTCGCGCGACGCCTTGGCCCTCATTTTTCTTCGTCAGCGCCGTGACAAAGGGATATTTCTCGGAGTATTCCCGGCACACGGCATAGGATGCGTCCGTGGATCCGTCATCCACCAGAATAATTTCGATGGAAAAGGCAGTTTGCGCTAGAATGCTCTCGACGCATTTGGGCAGCAGCGCCGATGTATTGTAAACCGGAACAATAAACGAGAACACCGGCTTCTGGGATATGCGAGAAGAGAGCAACCCTAAACCTCCCAGAAAAAATGAAAGGGCGCGAAGGGCGAGGTGATGGCCGCGTTAGCAATGGCCGAGAAATTGCGCAACCGAAACACACAGGCCAGCAGTGCGAACAGGGCCAGTGGCCAGAATGTTTTCGGCTCCAGTGGACTGCCGCTCCGTTTAGTCGCGGCCGCTACGTAGAGATAGATCAGCAAGATCGTGTTGATCTGAAATCGAATCCCCGCGTAGGTGAATTGAATCAGCAGCAAAAAAAAGAATACAAGTGTGAATAGAAATATAATTTGAAACAAGTTCTCTCTTCGAAACTTTTTATCCAAAGCAACTGCAGTCAAGGCAATACAGGCAAGCAAAAACGGGGCTAGCCCGGCAGTTTCAGATTCAATCTGAATTTCAGAATACGCGAGAAACTTATTATTGATATAATCATACAGGAAAAAATAAGCGACCGCCGCAAGGACCGCAATCACGAGCGACGTGCGCACCCTGGCTTCGAGCAGAAACCACGTTCCGGCTGTTAGCAGGACGCTGGAGATATGAATCTGCGATGCAATAGCTGCCAGCACAATGAACAGCAGCCGGTTTCCTCGGACGAGGAACACGATCGACCAGATGGAAAAGCCCGTTGCAAGACCCATCCGCGCCGCGTTCATCGTGAGATCCAGATATAAATAGGACGCCACGAGAGTGGAAAACAATACGGGTTGTTGTTCGAGCTTGATCGCGCCAGACAACATGAGCAACGTTGCTGCCCCGGCAATAACCAGCAACACCGTGTGGGCGTCGCCAAAAATCCTCATCATGACATAGACAATCACGCTGAAGAGCGGCTCGAACAGAAACTGAACCTGGCTGCTGCCACCAATGATGTCGAACAGATCGATGTAGAAGGCGGTATCGGTTCCAATCATGCCCCGAAAGCAGGCCAGCAAGATCATCGGCAGCATCATCGCTGGCAGGACGACCCGGAGCGACTGGGTATGCCCGCCCTGGACCAGAACCAGTAAGTACCAGGCGAATGCGCCGTAATAATAAATCATCCGATCTCCAGCGCAGCCGCCAGCTTCTGGCGGGCTTCGCCGCTGGTGTATTCAACCGATGCCCCGATCCCCGCCGCGCTGTCCGGCAGGTCCCCTATGATTGTGCTGCGGGAAGGCCGGAGCCGCAACCCAGCCCGCTGCCACAGTTTGGCGCCAATCCATCCAGCCTCATGAATAAGGCCCGTTGCCATGGCGCCGACGAGCTTCGCTGTGCCGAATTTCTGCTGGTAATGCCGGATTGCGACCAAGGTTTCGGCCCGATAGCTGCGGTGCCAGAGCAGACATTTCACATAGAGACGGCCATACCCAGCGTAGCGAGACAGTTCGGGAACGGCGGGCGCGGCCCGCATCAGTGAATAGGACCAGACAGTTGGCACTGAGTAGAACTCGGGGATCAAGTCGTCCCAGACCAGGTCGCGGAACGCACCGATATGGGCATTCTCGCGCAACTTGCCGACATGGCCGCCCGAGGCGCTCTGACCGGCAGTGCTGGCCTGGGAGGCGCCCGGCACGATGGCGGGATAGTCAATCTGGTAAACGAGCTTGGCTTCAGAAGAGATCAGCGCGGCCGAATAAATGTCGGGGCTAACGCCACCGAACAGGGCGCCATGACGCGCCACGGCCCGTTGTATCAAGGCGTTCGAGACCACCCCGGCATAGGCGCGCGGCATCTCTCCGACGCCGGTGCCAAGTTGCTGCGCGGCGGTCCGCATGGCCCTGGCCGCATCGACCCGCCTGACCTGGCCCGAAAACACCGAGATGTGCAGGCTTCCGCTGTAGTATTCCCCGCGGGTTTTATGCTGGAAATCGGGCCAGTAATACTGCACGGGGAAGGTCATCTTGACCGCATCGACTGAACGCTCTTTGGCCCAGGCCGCAATATCGACCAAGTCCGGCAGCACGAAATCGTCATCACCGATAAAGCACAGATAGTCCCCCGTGGCATGGCCAAGGGCGAAATTGAAATGCTCGACCACATTCATGCTCCGCCCCGGCCGCACGAAGGTCAGCCGGGGGTTTTGGCGATCGTCCCCCAAGGCATGAGAGATTTGATCTTCGGCGCTGGTGTCCGAAACCACAATCTCGGCAGTGTCCGGCAGACCATGCAGCAATGCGCGGACGGTCTGAACGGCATATTGCGCCCGCTCATGCGTGGGGATGATGATCGAGAGCAGAGGCATCAGTGGCGTTCCAGTTCCTGCCGGACATAGGGCAGCGTCATCAGCAGGTCGATCGTTTCGTCGATCGACAGGCGCTGGGTGTTCCCCGAGGTGTAGTCATCAACGTAGTTCGCCTGCGGTTGGCCTTCAGTGATGTAGGCCTCGTAGTTGAGGCTGCGGTTGTCGGCCGGAACACGCCAGTAGCGCCCCATGTCGTCAGCTTTGACCATTTCGTCGCGGGCGACCAGCGTTTCATGGAGCTTCTCGCCATGCCGCGTGCCAATGACCTGCGTGGGCACATCGCTGCGAAATAGCTTCTTGAGGGCTGCCGCCAAATCGCCAACCGTGCAGGCCGGGGCCTTCTGCACAAAAATGTCGCCCTGCTGGCCGTTTTCGAACGCGTGCAGCACCAAATCGACCGATTCCTCCAGCGACATCATAAAGCGCGTCATATTCGGGTCGGTGATCCCGATCGGCTCACCGGCTTTGATGCGCGAAATGAAGAGCGGAATGACCGAGCCACGCGACGCCATGACGTTGCCATAGCGGGTGGCGCACAGGACGGTACCATCGGCCGGCAGGGTGCGGGCGCGGGCGATCAGCAGCTTTTCGGCCATGGCCTTGGAAATGCCCATGGCATTGATGGGGTAGACCGCTTTGTCGGTGCTGAGCAGAACGACCTTGCCGACCTTGTTGTCGATCGCGGCCCGCAGCATGTTCTCGGTGCCCTCGATGTTTGTCTTCACCGCTTCCATCGGGAAGAATTCGCAGGACGGCACCTGTTTCAGGGCCGCCGCGTGAAAGACAAAATCGACGCCACGCATGGCTTCACTGAGTGAATCGAAATTGCGGACGTCGCCGATATGAAAGCGCACTTTTGGATTGCGCAGCTCGACGCGCATATCCTCTTGCTTCTTCTCGTCGCGGCTGAAGATGAGGATTTCCCGAACATCACTGTTCAGAAACCGGTTCAAGACCGTATTCCCGAATGAGCCTGTCCCGCCTGTAATCATCAGGACTTTATCTTTCAGCATGACCAATATGCCTTCTTCCTTGTTGGCTCAAAATAAGACCGCAGCAATACCGATCACCACCGCCGCGCAGGCGATAATTACTGTCGCCAATGTCCCGATTTGCCCCGCGATACGGTAGCCATCCTGACGATCGAGATAATACCAGCGCAACCAGGACAGTATTGTGGAACTGGCGTGATAAACTGCATAGACCCAGCAAATCGCCGCAATATTGCCCTGATACGCCATGAGTGCGGTCATTGCCAAGGTCAGAACGGTCGTGGTTCCCGACATCCGAGCCTGAAAGCCGTAGTCCCCCCGACCAAGTAGCGCAATGTAGGGGATGAAGCCGAAGGCGCCGATACAGACGCCGGGCAGCAGGATAGCAGTATAGCCAGCGACCAAAGTCGCATTGGGCGAGCCGACAAGCCACAATTCGATGATCGGACCGCGCAGCAACCAGAGAATTGCAGTGGGAAGAATTGTGACCAGGGTGAGCGCGCACAGCATGCGGCGCAGTTGCTGTACAGCTTCGGCCTCCGATCGGGAGGCGATGGCCCGCAAGGCTGCCGGTTGGAAATAGCTGGCGACAGGGCCTGCCAGACTCGAGATGGGAACTAGACAGAGCGTCGTCGCCAGATAAAAGGGCGCCATCGCCAAGGGGCTACTGAACGCTGAAATGATCAGTTTGTCGCCCTGCAAAACCAGCGCACCGGCAATGCCGAACACGGCCAGTGAACGGGCGCGCCAGAGCAGAGCGGTGACGGCGGGAAGGCCAGGCGGTCTGATTGCCCTGGAGGAAATCCCGCGCTCCAGCACGTATCCGCAGCGAAACCTGGTGACGACATACTGCAGCAGTGAACAGCCAGCTTGGACCGCCAGGAAGACCTCCAGCCGCGGCGCAATGACAAGCAGGGCGACAAATGACAAGATGCCGCGCAGCATGGTGCCGGTGACCAGAATGCCGGCGGCCACCGCGAAATCGCGCCGGGCGATCAGGGCAGAATATCCTATGTTTTGCAGGGTCAGCAGCAAGAACGTCAGCATGGCCAGCGCGGTGCTGCCCAGGTTGAATGGCAACAGGTTGAGCGCAGCCAGGACCAATGCCCCCAGCAAAAATGGGATATAAGCTGCAGAAAGCGCCAGTTCAGCCGTGCGCCAGGTGCGCAGCGCCCGACCACTGGCGGTCTCGGCGATCGCCACATCGCGTCCGACAATAAGGCTCAGTCCCAGGTCAAAGACCAGCAGCAACGCCTGCACCGTCAGAAACAGGGCAACCAGCCCAAATTCTTCCGGGCTCATCAGGCGCTGCAGCTGCGGCAAAATCAGCAGATTGACGACAACAGCGCCGGACTTGCTGAAATACATCATGCCGAGATCGACAAGCCGCCACAGGCGGGAGCGCGGGCCACGTATCGGTGTTGCTGGGGAACTCGTCATACCGTGCCCGCCGGACGTGCCAGGCCCGTCAGCGTGAAGCCGATGAAAGGGCGCCAGTCATGCGATCGAGTTCATCCTCCCCGACCCACCAGCCGCAGGGCAAGGCCAGCACCTGCTCCATCATGCGGCTGGTTCCGGGCAGATCACGCTGGACCGCCCGAAAGCCACTATAGACATCATTGCGCTGATGCAGCTGCGTGGTGCGGATTCCCTTGTCCAGCAGATGCTGTCGCAGCCCGTCACGATCCTGGGCCAGCAGCAGAAAGACCCAGTAGGAGGGCAGAGCTCCTGCCAGCGGACGGACGGGGCGAAAGCTCGTAGCGCCAGCGGCGGCCTCGTGCAGCCGGTCGGCGATGCGGCGAACCTGCGTCAGCCGCGCGGGGGCGGTGGTGGCTGTCGCCAGCCCGACGGCGGCATGCAATTGACTGAGACTACCAGCCCAGCCAATTTCGGAAACGTCGGAGGCAGGATCGATCTCGCCACGGGTATCGCGGAAGGTTTTGCTGTTGACCCCATAGCGCCGCAGCCGGCGGGCTCGTGCCGCCACGGCGCCATCAGGGCAGACCAAAACGGCGCCCTCGAGAGCGTTGACCAGCCGGTTGGGGTAGAACGAGCAGACGGCAAAATCACCGGTGCTGCCCGCCGGACGCCGATGAGCATCCTGGGCGCCGAGTGCGGCGTTGCAATCTTCGATAAGCACAATGTCATGCGCTCGGCAAAACTCAGCGATTTGCTCGATCGGCGCGAGATAGCCGGCGACATGATAGACCATCAACGCCCGCGTATGCGGGGTCAGCGCCCGAGTCAGATCGTCCAGCGACATGGTTGCGGTTTCGGGGTCGAGGTCAACCCAGATGACATTAGCCCCCACCCGCGCCGCCGCCGAATTCGATGACATGCAAGAAAAGGCCAACGTCATGACGTCGTCGCCCGGCCGCACGCCGGCCAAGTGCAGCGCCATTACCAAAGCCGTCGTCATGTCACTGATGGCAACGACATGGGCCGGCTCGCGGCCAACCATGGCACCGACCACCGCCTCGAAATCCTGCACCAACGGCCCCGCAGCGATCTGGCCCGACGCCATGACAGCGCCGGCCGCCGCCTGCGCTTCGGCGGGCAAGGCGCCATAAAATGGCTGGATAGACGAATGGGGTGCCATAATCTTAGCCTTTTGCGATAGCGTCGATGATCCGCTCGCGATCAGCGACGCTAACCCACGAGCCACAAGGGATGTGAACCAAGCGACGGTAGAACGTGTCGAGCCCCGGCAGGTCACCGGCAAAGGGCCGAAACACGCTGTGATAATGGTTCGGCCGATGCAGCTTAGAGGCCATGACGTCGATCTCGGCCAAGCGCCGGATGACGTCGTCAGAATCGTCGGCCAGCAGGGTGTAAAGCCAGTAGCTCGGCGCACTTTTCGCAGGAACCACCGCGGGGGCAACCCCGCTAACAGTCGCAAGCGCCTGATCGTAGGCCCGACCATTCGCAATGTGGGATTTGATCAGCGCATCAATCCCGGCCAATTGTTGCAGGCCGATCACCGCTGCCACATTGGTCATATTGTACTTGTAACCGGGCGTGGTGATGTCGACCTCGGTGCGTGGAACGCCTTTTGCCATGCCGAACCAGCGCAGTTTGCGGGCCAGCGGCAGCAGGTCACCGTCGGCCAGCGTCAGCATGCCACCATCGACCGTGGTCATGTGCTTGATCGCCTGGAACGAATGGATGGCGAAATCGCCGAAACTACCCACCGGACGGTTCTGCCATTGCGCTCCCAGCGCATGGGCGCAGTCCTCGATCAGGCCGATATCATGCTGCTCAGCGATCTGGCGTAGCGCATCGATTTCTGCCGGATAACCTGCATAATGCACCACGCAGATGGCGCGCGTCCGGGTCGTGATCCGCGCGACGACGTCAGCCGGATCGAGGTTTCCCGTCAGCGGATCCACATCGGTAAACACCGGCGTCGCGCCAGTTTGCAGGATGGTGGTGTTGGTGGGTTCCGCCGTCATCGAGGTGGTAATGATTTCAGTTCCAGGCGCCGCGCCCGCCAGCAGCAGGGCTACATGCAGTGCGCCGGTGCCGCTGCTGGTTGCGGCGGCATGCTTGAGGCCAAAATGGCGGGCAAATTCGTTCTCGAAACGATAGACATGTTCGCCCTCGGCGATCATGCCACCGTAGAGCACGGCTTCCAAAGCGGGCATAAGCGCCTCGCGTGGCGGCATCGCAACTTTAACCAGTGGGATCATGATTTCCTTCGCGCTGTAGCCGCGCAATGCCTATGGGAAGATGAGGAGGGAAATGATGTCTATCTATACTACCGTGATGGTTGCCGGAAGTGCAGAAATGCGTCGCTCACGCCGCCGCATAGGTTGCGCGTTTCCGCGCCGCCACTGAAACCGACTTTAGATGCGGTCGAGCAGACGCAGCCTATAGGCGTCAACTTCCGGACGCTCTGGGCCGAGCGGGAGAACCATCCGCAACTGGATCGGCGCAAGGTCCACGCGCCATCTTGAGGCGACTAAGGTGGCGGGCAGCGTGTCGCCGGTCAAAGCATTCAGGCTCCAAACCGGGGGCATACAGGCATCAAGCAGACGAGCGACATCGGCGTCGCTGCCAGTCCACTCGGCGAGAACAGCCCCCGCGGCCGTCTCGAGGGTTGTCGCCGTTGCCCCGGCGCTGATCCACCTGGCTCCCGAGGACGCAAAGGCCGGCAGACCACGGGCGGAACCCCGCCCTGGCCAGACTTCACGTGACAGTTCCTTACCAAGTTCGGGCGCCAAATGCTGCGCCGTTACAGGTCCAAGCAGGGCGTTGTCCGCTCCCTTGAAGCCCACCTTCTCATAGACGGCCGGCTTGCCCGTCCAGAGCAGCAAGTCATTCATACCCCGGCGGCGCGCCTCCGCAATCGTAGGCTCAAGCAACATACTGGAATAGCCTTGTCCTCGTTCTTGGGGGGCAACCCAAACGAGCCCGATGGCACCTGCCTGCCTGAGGCTCATCGGGTCCTGAAGGTGGCGCAGAACTAAACCGGCAATCAGTCGCCCGTGTCGCCGCAGGCCAGTGTAAAAACCCGTCATATTGCGCAGCCATCCAAGATTGGTCTCGATGGATACTCCACGGTTGCGTGAGACAAAAAACTCCGTCCAGGCAGCACTGACGAAGTCATGCGGGCAAATCTCAGACGTTTCTACTTTTAGCAAACGGCAAGGTCCTTCGTCACAATGGGATGCCAGTGACAGCAATTATACTCACAAATATCCTCTCCGGATAATGGCTGGCTAGTTGGCGTCGGTCAAAAGCCAATCTGCCGTTGCAGCTAAACCGCTGGACGAGCGTTGCACCTGTGCGCTACTGTAGCCGCACATGGGTTCAACCGAGGCAACGCCGTTGACCGACGACCGACCGGAAATTTCCATTTTTGATGTGGCCGAGTGGCTTTGGTCGTTCCGCTGGCTGATGCTGGCATGCGCGGTGGCGGCGGTCATTTGGGCGGCGGTCGCATGGCAGATGAGCACTCGTGCCTCTGCCCCCGCCTATGAAATCAAGCTGCAGATCTTTTCCGGCGGCACGCCTGGACGTCCGCCCGGGGAAGTCGCTGACATCCTGGCGGCCGGGCTGAGCGATTCCGAACTCGTCTTAGTGTCCGCTCCGTCGGCCAATCCGGTCGTTTTTCGAACAGTTGATCGCCAGCGGGCTGATCGGGTCAGCGCTGAGGTGGCGACGTTGGCAGACGCCATAATCTCTGAAGCGCGCGCGCGCGAAAGCGAACTAGAGCGTCTTCTGCCGACCAACGAGAACGCTCTCCCACAGTACCTCAGTACGAAAGCCTTCGTCGACGGCGTCAATTCGGACCTCGTGCCGCTCATTGTCACGAACGTAGGTCCTGTTGCGGTTTCCATGCGATCCCCCACACAGGCAATCCTGATTCCGGTGCTGGCATGCGGCTGTCTTTTTCTGCTCATAGCTGGCGCGATTACCTTTGTTGGCGAGTGGTGGAAGTGGCGTACAGATCGATAGTTGTGGGCCCACAAGTGACCAGTCATCTTGAGAGTGACCTGATGGACGAGGGCAGCTATGTGCCAAATGAAACTCCAGAGTACCGCCACGACCAAGAAGGAGGTTCGAGCTGCAATGCAGCGAGACGACGGTTTCGCTCAAGGCTAGAGCATGGCGGGTTACATCAGCTCATGTCCGGTGCGCAGCTCGCCGCCGCTCGAAGATCGGCTGCAATCTGGTGGCATTGGGCGTTTCACTTCGATCTGGGCAATACGTTTGACTAACTCCAAAATTATTGTCGTGTGCCCTGCACTCGGCCTTATGGGTCGTTGAATTTTCGTGATCTTTATTTGTTTTGATCGCGTGGTGGCTACGCATGCCCGCGAGCACATTTTTCCACCCCACCGGGCCATCAAAGAATGGAGACGCGTTCTGAAAGATCAGGGAACGCTTTCAATCCTGATCCCCACTGGTCCTGGGCCCGCATGACGGCTGAGCCGCCATCTTGGGCCGCTGAAAAGCGTCCTTGCCCAAGGCCTGACCTATGACTGCATTCTGGCCAGAAAGCAGGTGAATGCATGTAATAGCCTGATTGCAATCTTCGTTCTTATTTTCCGGTCAGGGAGGAAGCTTGGTGGCCATTGCCTTTCATCGATATGAATCTGTTTTCGCGTTCCACATCAAAGTTAGCAAACCGGAAGGTACTGATCTATCTCGTCGCGATAGTTTGTGCCCTGGGCATAGCCGTTGGGCGGATTCTCTTCGAAATTAACTCCACCGGACTACTGGGCAGCGGAAGCATATTTCATTGAAGACACTGGCACCTTGACTTCTGCAGTCGGTTTCTATGACCTGACATGTTAGGGGCGGGTGCTACAGCGCGTGGAGCTTGACCGGGTCTACCCGCTTATGGCGCTCGCGTTTGTACTGGTGCCTGCCAGCAGCTTATTTTATCTTTGGCGAACGTTTTCAAATCCAGTACCTAATCGGGGTACTCATCGCCATCGGCATACTGGGCGCACGAGTGAGTAGCGTCATGCTCCGGTCAGCACCTTGGTACTGGCCCATTTACCGCTAGAAGTTGAAATTCCCCATGAAAAATCAGGTATCCACTTCCCTGATCATTGCTCTGACCATCATAGTACTGGCTGTGATCTGGTTCTGCTTCGCCCCAGGCTTCATGTCATATGACTCGATGGTGCAGTACAAGATGGCGCTGGACGAGCGCTATACTGATAGCCATCCTGGCCTGACCCCATAGGGTGGTCCGGTTTCAGTCTTAATGCATGATCGGCTTTGGGGCTATTGCCTGTGCAGATGGGGGTGCCGATCCGCGTGGTGGCGCAGGCCAGATAATGGCCTGCGGTGCCGGGGGTTTATATCCGAGCGATGAGTGCGGCCGCTCGGTATTATAGTAGCACCGCCATGCCTCGATGATGACCTTGGCCTCGGCGAGGCTGTAAAAGATCTCACCATTGAGCAGTTCGTCGCGAAGCTTGGAGTTGAAGCTCTCGCAATAACCGTTCTCCCAGGGGCTTCCTGGCTCGATGAACGCGGTCCTGGCGCCGACGGCCACGATCCACTCCCGCACCGCCTTGGCGATGAACTCCGGGCCATTGTCGGAACGAACATGGCCCGGCACACCGCGCAAGATGAACAGG
>NZ_JABBDZ010000027.1:0-16041 GCF_012847305.1 Devosia sp. MC1541 | reverse complement strand
TTCCTTGCCAAACCGTGACGCAGTGTCGGCTCGACGGAAAATTCCGACGAGTAACGGGCAAATGGACATGGAAAATCGGGTCGACGGTCTGGGGGTTGAGGTAACACGCGAGGTGTCGACGGAGGTGTTGATTGTCGCTTGGAACTGACCCGGGGTTGTCATTGAGAAGTGACCCGCCTGTAGGATAGTTTCCCGCGCTGCGGGGATGGTCAAGTGGCGGGCTTTTCCTTTCGTGTTTTGGGGGCTGCAGCGCTTGCCCTGAAGCGGAAGCTGTCATTGCCGGTTTCGAGGATATGGCAGTGATGAGTGAGCCGATCGAGCAGCGCCGTGGTCATCTTGGCGTCGCCGAACACGCCGGCCCACTCGCTGAAGCTGAGGTTTGTGGTGATGATGACGCTGGTCTGCTCGTAGAGCTTGCTGAGCAGATGGAACAGCAGCGCCCCGCCTGACGGGCTGAACGGCAGATAGCCCAGCTCGTCGAGGATGATGAGGTCGAGCCGCAGCAGGCGCTCGGCAAGCTGGCCCGCCTTGTTGGCGGCCTTTTCCTGCTCGAGTGCATTGACCAGATCGACGGTGGCGAAGAAGCGGACCTTCTTGTGGTGGTGTCGAACCGCCTGGATGCCGAGGGCTGTGGCAACATGGGTCTTGCCGGTGCCAGGACCGCCGATCAGCACCACATTGTCCGCGCCTTCGATGAAGGTGCCGCGATGGAGTTGTAGGACTGAGGCCTCATTGATCTCGCTGGAGGCGAAGTCGAAGCCGGTCAGATCCTTATAAGCGGGGAAGCGAGCCCCCTTGAGGTGATAGGCGATGGACCTGACCTCCCGCTCGGCAAGTTCGGCCTTGAGCAGTTGGGACAGGATCGGCACGGCCGTATCGAAGGCCGGCGCACCCTGTTCGATCAGTTCGTCCACGGCCTGTGCCATGCCATACATCTTGAGGCTGCGGAGCATGACCACAACGGCGGCGCTGGCGGGATCATGACGCATGGCGAACATCCTTGCCACGCAGCATGTCGTAGCGCGCAACGTTGGCTTTGGGTTCCTGGCGCAGGGTCAGAGCCTGGGGCGCATCGATCAATGAGACCGCCGTCTCCTTGCCATCGACCAGACGGTGTAGGAGGTTGAGGATGTGGGTCTTGGTCGGAACGCCCGCCTCGAGCGCGACCTCGACGGCACACAGGACCGCCTGCTCGTCGTGGTGCAGGACAAGCGCCAGGATCTCCACCATCTCCCGATCGCCACCCGGGCGCTTGAGCAGGAGCCCCTGCAACCGCCGGAACGCCTCTGGCAGATCCAGGAACGGCGCCCCATTGCGCAGGGCGCCAGGCTTGCGCTGGATGACCGCCAGATAGTGCCGCCAGTCATAGACCGTGCGCCCTGGCTGGTGATGTGATCGATCGATGATGCGTGCGTGCTCGCACAGGATCTGACCCTCAGCCACGACGAGGATCCGCTCAGGATAAATCCGCAGGCTGACCAGGCGGTTCGCAAACGAGGCTGGCACGCTGTAGCGGTTGCGATCGAAGTGCACGAGGCACGTGGGGGTCACGCGCTTGGTCTGTTCGACAAAGCCGTCAAACGGTCGCCCCAGAGCCATCAAGCTCGCAACCTCGCCGGCATGCGCATCAGCCACGCTGCCCGGAACGACGCCATGAACGATCTGGCCCCATTGGGCGATGCATCGCTCTTCGAGCCAGGCGTTCAAGCCATCGAGGTTCGCGAAGTTAGGCAGTGGCTGCCACAGGCGCCGGCGGGCATCCTGCACGTTCTTCTCGATCTGCCCCTTCTCCCATCCTGATGCTGGATTGCAGAACTCGGGCTCGAACAGATAATGGCTCGCCATCGCCGCGAACCGGGCATTGACCTGCCGGGCCTTGCCAGAGCCGATCCGATCGACTGCGGTCTTCATATTGTCGAAGATGCCGCGGCGGGGAACGCCGCCCAGAACCCGGAACGCCTGGGTCATCGCATCGAACAACATCTCATGGGTCTGCAGTGGATAGGCTCGAACGATGAACGCCCGGCTGTGCGACAGCTTGGTATGGGCCACCTGCAGCTTGGTGCGCTCGCCGCCCAGGATCGCCCAGTCTTCACTCCAGTCGAACTGGAAGGCTTCGCCCGGTCCGAACACCAGTGGAACGAAGGTGCCGCGCCCGCTGGCCTGCTGCTCGCGCTGCCGATCGCCCTTCCAGGCCCGCACGAACGCCGCGACGCGCTCATACGAACCGTCATAACCCAGCACCACCAGATCGGCATGCATCTGCTTGGCCGTGCGCCGCTGCTTGCGCGATTTACCCGCTTCCACGCGCAGCCAGTCGGAGAGCTTCTGCGCAAAAGCGTCCAGCTTGCTGGGCCGCACCGGAACCCTGAACTTGGGATCCACCGTGTCGGACCGCAGGTACTTGCGGATGGTATTGCGGGACAATCCCGTGCGTCGCTCAATCTCTCGGATCGGCATCCCCTCACGGAAATGCCAGCGCCGGATTACGCTCAATAACGCCATGTCGATCACTCCAATGTCCCCCGGCCAACAGCCTGGGAACGATCAAAACATGGGTCAAATCTCAGTGAAAACTTACGCCCTCAGAGGGTCAGATCTCAGTGGCAATCAACAATCCTAGACTATCATTTTCGCGCTAGCCAACTGCATAGGCCTGGGGTCCGCGTTACTCATCCTGACGTGCCGTTCGAAGTCATTCCGCTCGATGACTTCATGAATTTGCTGATTGCCACGATCGTTCATGCGCTCGAAAGTTTGATAGACTTTCTGGCCAGCACACGTGCTGTTCCAATTGCAGGAATGCAGGTTGGCGTTGGGCCTCATCCGCAATTCGGCCAGCCGGGCGTAAGGGTGGAATTCACCTACCTGATAGCTTTCGGCGATCCTCCGGATTGGAAACCGCTGGGCTGACTAAAGAAACGTATGTGCTGTCAATTCGCCTACTGTACTGCTTCCCAACCATCTGTCCGGTAGTACCGACTGCGCGATTGCTACGTCTTGTTCATATGTCAGGCAAAGGACAGTTTGCAGGCCATTGTCATCATTCTTAGCCACAAGGGTCAACATAGCCGTCATACCATCTTTATCGAGCCGGCTTGAAAAGGAAGTATCGACGATGAGCACCCAAGGCGTGGTTCGCCGATCCATATCGCAGAGCCTCACCACTAGAGCGATGATAATCCGACACTGTTCCGAGCGGCTCAAATTTTCAGGAGGGAGATAGAATTCCATGCTAGGAATGGCGATTTCAATTTTCCGAGGTCCCATCCGGCGAAAACGGCATCGGTAGCCGCTTGAGACGAAGAAATCATCCTTCAGCGCGTCCCATACGGCATCTTCTGGCAGTCTGAATTGCCGACCAATATTCCCTAATGCCTCGACAAAAGTAGGGGTCGTTCGGCCAAATACATTGTCGTGTAGGAAGACAACGGGAAATCGCGACGTTGGCCAAGTCGGGCCAACAGCCCCGTTCACCTCAACTAGAACACGCCGGGGCGGGACGTTGATGACGGCGAGCTCCTCATCCTCATCCTCATCCTCATCCTCATCCTCATCGATAAGAGTGTCAGACTTCTCGTAGCTTGGGCCTAGCTCGGTGAGCCTCACGGTCGTGATAACGTCTGCTTCAGCAGTGGCTGCTTCCACATATGCGGTCGCATTTTCTCCAAATCGCCAGCGGTCCGCAAAATTCCCGTATAGGGGTTCGCCGGAAAAGGCAGCTAGAGCTTCGCATAGCGTTGTCTTCCCGTGCCCATTGTTGCCAAGGATTAGGGTAACTCGACCAAGCCGGAGAACTGAATCTTCCTGAAAAGGTCCTAGGCCCCGTAGCTTGATTGAGGCCAAGCCAGAGCGCAAGTGCGATGGTCCATTGGCAACACGGCGGAAAACCCAATCCTCGTGCTGGGACTTCCACCTCTTCAGGTCCGCCGAGGTGTGGATACTGGGATTGTCATCAATGAGCTTCCCGTGTGTTTGGCACATCCAGATGCCGTTTCCCACACCACTGCGCTCCTCGGGGGAGAGAGCCTTGTCGTACCTCGGTCCCCCCTCCGCCGCTGCGGTGATGTGGGCTCCAACTCCAACCATGCTCACGCCCGACTTGCGATCATCGGATGGACCAACGGTCAGCTGGCGGCATTCCGGAAAGGCGCACATGTAGCCTGATCTGCCGGAAAGTTCCCGTAGAGTTGAAGGTGAAAAATCGTCTCGCTCATTGTCAGCATTCTTTTCGGACATAAGTTTAAGATGGCGGCACGACTTCCGATTGGCAAGCCCCACGGAGCATGGTCTTATCGGAGAAAGCGGATCACGCAGCCAATTGATGTTGGTGCGTGATGACACTGCCCCCCTAACGTAATCCATTTAGAAGACGTAGACCTAGCCCAAGAACCATAGGTGAGGCTGAGTGGCTCATGCGGACATTGCAGGGGGGGGCTCCGGCGGTGTGCCCGCAACATCGGCCAGTAGGACCACTTCTGCAATTGCCGCAGTGACTGGATCTTCATCACCAATCATCATTGCGTAATGCGCCTGATGATTTGTTTCGTCGAATATCCGCTTGAAGACACGCAGGTAGCGCTCGACAGTTTCTGCGTCAGCCGAGACATAAACGTCATCGGTGAAATTATGAGAGCCGTCATTGATCCATGAGAACAGAGACGAGCACACCTGCTGGTCACGACCTTCAAAGCGGTTGATCACGTCGTCCTTGTCCATGTTGCCAAGAATGGTGAAGTAATATTCCAAGATGCGGCGCAGGACGTTTTGGATCGTCACGGTGGAGCGATTGGGGTTCCGCACCTCTGACCAAAGAAGTTCATATGACGTTCGGACAGGGTTGGTTTCGTGTTTTTCAACCGTTGAAACCCCTTCTCTCTTTCGTACGATCCAGAAGGTCTCGCTAGACAAGCGCCCGCCCTTTGGACGGCGCGAATTATAAGTCACTTCCTTATGAAAGTAGATGTTGTGAGTGAGCACAAAAGCCTGCTTGATCCGCCCGGTGCCGGTTGTGGCCTCGTCTAGAACGCGCTTCACCAACGCACTCACAATGAACAGTACATCGCTGTCCAAGCTCGACACAGGATCATCGAACACCACCACTCGGTCGGACTGCGTGCCGCTTTCGGAAATGCTGCCCTGGATCAGATGGTAGAAATACAAGAATGTGATAAAACTGCGCTCACCCTCGCTGAGGGTGTCTCTCGCGTCACTGCCATCCGCACGAACGATTTTATAGAGTTGGCCCCTGTCACCGGCGGTGTCCAATTGAAATGAGTTGAAGCCAAACGATGCCAGCGTATTATTGATCTTGGTTACTGCCGGGCGCACGCTCGTTACACCCCGCTCCAGCTCGACCAGAGCTTCTTGCGCGGTTTGAAGCTCGGTCTTTAGGGTAGCGAGCCTCGCGCTGATGCCAGTCACCGCACCGTCCAATCCGCGTTTGTCGGACAGGTAACGGTCAATCAGGTCCTTCTTCTCCTCAATCAGAAAGCGCCAAATGTCGGTCGAGAGGCTCGCTTTCTCAGTGGCAAGATTATCAACGAGCGCGTTATGACGATTGGCTTGTTCGTTGGCTGTACTAAGAAGCAAATCGATCTCTGCAATAGCCCCTTCAAGAGACTCCATTGCCAAGGGAGCACTCGGTTCCTTGCGCTTGCGTTCCACAATCGCGGCATTTAGCAAAAGTAGCGACTTCAGGCGGTCGGCAGCCACCCTGAAGATTGCGACATCGAGAAAGTTCCCCGGATTCTCCGTGATGTCGTCGAGATACTGCCTGCAACGATCAGCATAGATTGCGTGGGCATCGACAAGACGACCAACGGCGAGCATGTCGTTGCCATACGCTTCGTCGAAGAACGCTCTCAGCTTTCCCAACAGGTCGTCTTCAAGCGGCTTTTGGCAAAATGGACAGGGATCGCCTGCCTTCTCCACGTAATCTAATCCGGTCCTTACCCAGTCACTGTTGCCGAGCTTTCGAACCAAAGCGGCAATATCGATATCCTCTCTGCCGACAACCTTTTTCGCCAGAATAGGATCTGACCCAAGTTGTCTCAGTTCGCTGGTATCAAATGCAGGTAGGAGCGCAACGCGCAAAACGCCCTCTGCATAGACAGTCGCTGCCCTAGTCTGCAACTCGGCGAAGGTCGAAAGGTTGGCCGAGTTTCCGAGCTTTTCTTCGAGCACCTTATCGCAGAACTTAGCACGGGCGCCGCGAACGCGAGCGCGTTCAAACGCCTCTTTGAATGCTGCGTCATAAGTGGTCTTCAGAGTCCAGCATTCGTTCTCAAACTGCTGCCTCAGCGCGGCGAGGTCACCCTGCTTGCCAGTTCCGGCAGCGGCATCTCCAAGCGTTCCTTCCAGTTGCGCAATATGGGTCAGCGCATCTGTGACTTTGGCCCGCGCCTGTTCAATAGCCTCACTCTTTTCGCGAGCCACTTCGCCAAGCGTAAAGATGCCTCTCATCTGAGGGGTGAAGTTATGCTCTACAAAATTGCTGTTATAGACAAACGTCTCCAACGGTTGGTTGTTTTTCCATCCCATCGTGCAGTTTCCGTGGGCTGGAGCATTAGCATCAGCGATAAGGCGAGATATGGACGTCTTGCCCGAACCGTTAGTGCCAAATAGAAAATTCACGGCCCTAAGGTCGTTTAACGGAATGCCAGCCGCAGGGTACGAAGCGACTTGAGCAATTTGCAAATTTTCTAACATAGTCCCCCCATGCATCTGTAATTGTTTCCTATCTAGAGGCACGGAGTTCGATTGAGCAACGGTCTGGTTCAAAAGTTCCTCAGTAATGGCCACATACTGATCGTTAAATATACCACTCGAACTGGGCGACGGTACGCGACAACCTCGCACGCCCGCGCAGCGGCCGTGAAGATGGCACGGTCATCCGACTTCAATAATTGCAGCCAGTTCTCCACATACTGCGCATGGTCGGGAAGCACTTCCTGGGTAATGCCCAGCTCGGCACATAGGAACGCCGCACCCAGCTCGACCATCAACTCCTCGGCAGCGTAGGCCTCGGTTCCGAAGCGGTTGGCCATGTCGCGGCCCAGACCATGGACGCCTTCTGACCCTTGCGAACCTGAGCCCCGCGTTCTGCCCACTTGCGATAAGTGCCGCAGACGGGAAAGCGATAGCCCTGCACTTCTACGATGACCCACAGGTTCACGATGTTGATGCCACGGTAGGCGCTGCCAGTGAGCGCATTGACCGGCAGGTGCGGCGGCTCTCCGCCGTGTCTCCAAGGCAGGCTGGGCTTACCGGGGGGTGGGTTCAATCGCCGCGATGATCTTGCTGGTGACCTCGGCGTGAATGTTGCGTTTGGGCTGGTCTTGTTTTGGCATGGTCGCTCTGCTTGGCGAGCTGCCTTAATTAGCGGTCTCGATGCCCAGGGAGATCGACTAGGCTTCAGCGGAAGCGGAACCCGACCCAGAGAGAGGGCGGTCGGCGCAGCCGTAAACCGAGGCACACGCCTTGCAGTGCCCGCGCCTTGGCGGATCTTGGCATCAGGAGACACCGCAAGCGCGGCACGCGGAACGCACTGGCAAAGACAGGCCCGCACCATAAGCGCGGGCCAGCATGGACGATCAGGGGGGGGGTCTGGTCTCCGTTCCAGAACGGCTCGGGGAACATGTCGATGGGCGTGGCACCGCAATCCGGGCAATGCCACAGGTTCCTCGACATAGCATGGCCGTCGTGCTTCCCGTCACAGTGAAGGCAATACCACTCCGCAGAAAGCACATCGCTCAATGGATGCAGTGCTCGGCCTTCTTCGTCCGGCAGGGTCGAGGCGACTGGCCAGTCAGCCGCGACTTCTGCGTGCATGCGACGTGCGCGGATTCGGAGGAGCTTGGTCGCCCGTTCGACAAAGGCCGGATCGAGCGCATCGACGGACTTCACCCGGCCACCGAGACGCTTGAGTTGCGGTTTGGCCTTCGGCGGCTGGTCGAGCAAGATTTCCCAGCCTTGAACCCCTAGAGCGACCTCGAACTCATCGCCCGCGATGTAGAACTCAACGCCATCGAGATGCCCGAAGATCTGGTCGGCCTCCATGGGCGAAACATCTTCGGGTTCCCAGCGGGTGAAGGTTAGGCCGTCGCCCAGAGCGTCCTGCGCCAGTGCCGTGTAATCCGCCCTTGTGGCGAGGGTCTCATGGATCGTGCCCGCTTCAAGCTGGGCGACTTTAGCCGGATCCGGCGTCCAGCCGCGCTTGTGGGCTTCGGCCAGTTCGCGCCAGTGCGGCTGCCCAAGCTCGACCGCAACCTGGTCTAGGCTGTCGGTATGGGAGAGCCCCTTGGCACGCCGACGCCGGTGGGCGAGGTATTTGAGGGTGGTGATGATGTCAGATGACATGGTGCGCATTCCTTGTTGCTACGAATCCAACCGGGTGCCCACTGCCGAACGGACCCGTCCAAAGGAACGGTTTCAGTCTTTATCTAAATTAGCGCACTGCATGGGCTTCGTAGTGTGGGCACACCGGCCTGTGCGACAAGGCCACGTGCAAGATGGCGCGACTTTGGAGTCGCGTCAATATCAGCTTTGCTCGGTGATGGCTGCGATTGCCGGAGAAGGCGTCTCTAAGGGGGCGGCCGGTGCTTCGTGCCACCAGTGATGAGGTCCTTGGGCAGCTTCGGCAAGGCGCAGTAACGCTGGATTTGCGGGATCTCTCAGGAACAGGTGGTGGGCCGGAGACATCGCTGAGGGGAATTGAACCTGACCGCTGAGCGAAAATAAGATGTCGGAGCACGCCTCCAGCGTTCCGCCCACCAACCACGCCACCCACGGCACCAGCGTGACGATGCTCTCGTTGTAGTGGTGCTCCTTGGTCCACTGAAAGTCCCTGAAGTAAGGGGCTTTAGGGTCAACGCAGAATCCCCGTTCTGTTGTGAAAACTGAATCCGGCGTAGTGCCATTGTGCACGACTTGATCGCGAGCGCCCCTAACTTTCATGAAGAAGGGGGCGTGCTTTGCGTACATTTCCGCAGTGGTTGCAGGGAGGCTATAGCGACGAGCGATTTCTGCGGCTGTGCGCAGGTTATTCCCTTCTAGGATCACGGTCCTGAACGATGACTGCATGGGCCTTTCCTTGCGACCCTTTTCCGCGACCGGGTCGAGAAGCCTCACATAGTTCTTCCAGAAAAGCGCCATGGATTCCTGAAGGAGGTCAAAAAGGGACCTTGCCACGACGAGCAGATGCTCGATCTCGGAGTTCACAAAAGTGGCGATCAGGTCTTGGCCGATCGTATCGCGAGCTTGATAGTAGTGTTCGAGCTTGGCAGCGCTGGTGGCCATTTGATGAAAGTCCTGCGCGATATTGCTTGTGACCTTGGCGATTGGTCCCCAGCTCATGTGTTGCCACATGAATTCCAGCATTGGGATGTGGACGTCATCCGCTTTGACCGCTTCTTTGGCCAGATAGTGGGACCGAATGATGTCGACGATGGACACCTTCACAAGTTTGCCCTCCTCGACAGGTAGCCAGATCTCCCACGCGCTGCCGCTCCAAACCGGCACGAGATAGACCGTTCGCCCGGCCAACTGCGAGCTGTCGATGTGCGGAAGGTCCGCAAGTGTTGAGAAGGGTGCTTCCATGAACGCACCCTAGCACCTCTCCCCACTTCGCGCAGCAAACGCGATCTAAATTAGAACGGGCGGTAGCTCGACTCCCCGCAAGGGATGGCAGCTGGATGGCGGAGACGACAGGCTCCGTTCAAGGCAGACCGGCCTGCAGGGGGCGGCCAAAAATCCCCTCACCTTTGCACCCACTAAGCGAAGCAGGACAGACAAGCTACAGCCGCTCCCAAAGACTGCGCCTCCCCATCGCGGAGTTTTGCGGCGTACGCACTGCACTGTCGACCTCGTGAGGTCAGGAAACAGACATTAGCGATGCCCACTTTAGTTTTACGGTTGTTGTGTCTGCTTTTAAGAGATTGCCAGACACATTCGAACGGCCGCAATGAGGGCGCATAGCAGTCGTTGGGAGCGAGAGGCCTACTCACCCCATTACCACTGTCCCAACAACACGTGACTTGCCAGCTGCGTCGTCTACAAGGAGAGAGGGGAGGGGCGGTTGCCGCCCCCACTGCTTCGCCCCCTTGTACGGTCCCTGAAGTCCTCTAGCCTGCCCTGCCGCACTCGCTGGCTGGCCTTGCGCCCGTGCCCTTACCCGCCATCGGGCATGGCTGCGCCTCGCCTGTGCGACGCAGCTAGTCTGCGCGGGTGCGGCGAGATCCGACCACATGGGCCCGGCCACCAGCTCGAGCGGCGCCGGGGCGTATGCGACTGGCGTCGCCAGCGAGCAGGGGGCGGTATTCTGCTGTGAGCCCCCTTGTGCTACCCAAGCAGTCATCGCACCACATGGGTATCTGACGCCGTCACTGAAGTGTTTAGGATGAGGCGTCGGGTCGCTGGCCTACGTGGTATGGCGTCTAACCGCCATACCACGTGCCATCCTCGCCTTTCCAAATGATTGCAGGCATACGGTAGAAATACGCGTTGAGTTCGAGATCATCCTTGTGGGTGGCAGCTTGGGGCCAGTGCTGCCGTAGGTAGTCAAGAATCTCTTCGACAGGCGCATTCCAGTGCGTTTCAGGGTCATTGATCGTCCTGGGGGGGAGGATTTGCTGACGCGTAACGGTGTCGTACCGATGGTAAACATCCGCGTCTGGCTTCACGAATTTGGCTTTTCCATCGCGCAGCAGTCGCTCGAGTAGATAAAAAAACGCTTCCTTCTGCTCCGAAAACGTTTCTAAGCCCTCATATTCACCCCAAAGGCCAATTAACCATCGACCGAAAGCGCCTTCAATTGAGCAAATAGATTCATATTCTGAATTGACTATCGCTCTCAATTTCTCAACTTGAGATCTATTTGAATTTGAGTTCTTCAACGCCGCGCACTCCAGTACCAATTATACGTTTGGGCACATCAATCGTCCACTGCGCTCCAGTTTGGGAAGAATCGAAGTTACGCAGGTTGAAGCTCCCTGCTGGAGTGACAAGAGTGTAAATTTCGCCTCTCCCCGGGACAATGGTTGTTGGGCTTTGCGGCAGAGGCTGGCCGGTCAAGTCCTCGAAATATCGCATGATTTGCGCCTCGCTCGCTCCCTCAAACATTTTGGCGCCGCCAGAGCTACCATTGTGGCGGAAAATCTGCCCGTCGATGGTAATTACCTCCGCCGCGCCGGGCTTGAACATGCTGGCCACCTCCACCTGACGCGTCATGGCGGTCAGGTCGACGCCGCTTTTGGCCAGACCAGTGGCTTGGTCTATGGCACCGATGATCTGATCGCCCTTGCGCAATATGAGCGCGCCCGCCGCAACAGAAATGGCTGGAACAAGTGTGGTTCCCGCAAACGCATCACCCGCAGCCGCCTCGGCGACCGCGATACCCATCTGGTTAAAGCACACGGGGTAACTAAAACAACCGAGCGCTGCCGGTATTGCTTCGATGGCGATAACGTATCCGCCCGCCGCTATGGCGCCGCCAGCTGCACCAATGCCAAAAGCATTTAGTGTCGCACTTAATTCCTGGCCTTCGCGACTATAGATTTGTCGGCTAACTTCCTCCCTCAGCTGATCAATTTCCAGATACTCGCCAACCATTCCAGCAAAATTTACACCAAGCGATGCCAGATATTGCTCTTTAGTTTCATAATTGTACTGGGCAGTCTGGTAGCTGATTACAGCCCTGTTTGCCTCTCCCATCAGACGCATGCAATCGACAGAATTCCCATAGTTACAAGTCAGTACAAGCTGCGTATCACGCATTGTGTCCAAGGCATCGAGCCGGTCTATCTCGGCCTGCAATTGGTCCATTTGTGGTCCGGTACAGGTGCTGGCCTGTGCGTGACACTCACCCAAGGCATCTTCGGCCCGGAGCTTTGCTAGCATCTCATCGTGCGCGAGATAGTTATAGGTGTGAGCGGTGCTCGCGGCGTGGGCGGCAGCGCCAATGCCCGAGGCACCAGCTCCTGCCAGAGCGGCGGCGCCGCCGCTGAGCAGAGCGATCACCTGCGTCTGCGTGGCGGGATCCTCAAGGAGTTCGCTGATTGGCTTGCCCAATACTTCCTGCAAGCCACCACCTATGGCCCCAGCAAGGCAATCGTTGCTAGCGACCGCGCCAGTTGTGCAGCCTAATGCAGCATGCAGGAGGATTTTGCTGAAATCGCCCTCGTTGAGACCGTTCAGCACGCCAATATTGCCGATCTCTGTCGCCACGGCCTGGCCGAGCGTATCTGCGGCAGCCAGCCGCAAAGCAGAGATCAGCGACTGATCAAGCGGTTGGCCTTCGACGGTCGTTGATACACCGACCTTGATTGCGGCTTTGATCAAGTTCGTTTGAGCCGCGTTGACGAAATTCTGGCCGAAATTTGCGCCCGGGGTGACTGCGCCGACTTGTGCGATGTCCAGTGCGCCTTGGCTTAGTCCCGCCGTGAGGATCGAACCAACCAGCGACCGAAGGGTGGACTCCGAGCCGAGTTCGGCCAGAACTGCTGCAAGATCACCCTGATTGTTGATCATCGAAATGGTGGTCTTTTGCAGCAGTGCTGTAACGCCTGCGTCGATTGCCGCCATGGCTATGGCGTTGCCAGCCAGTCCCATGCTCCCGGCAATGGACGAGGTGAGGCTCGCGCCAAGGCCGGTGCCGCCACTAACGGCTGCTACGGCCAAGGCCACTAGGGCGGCACCGGCTTCGGTTAGCCCTTGATCATAATAGTCCCAGTTTTCCTGCGCGGCTGTGACCGCTTGCCAGTCGACGTCTGGGCGATCTCGCAGATCATCCATCCATGCGAGGCCCTCGATCTGGGACAGTTGATCGATAGAGGCAGAAAGGTCACCGGTTTCACGATACTGGATGACGATCCCTTCGCTGGTCGTGATGTCGAGCCCGCCACCAGATTGGATCATGGTGTGAACAACAGACTCGGTGCTCGAGCCTGCGTCGCTTGCCGTCCACCACAGGAGGCTTTCGGTATCCCGCGTCCGACGCTCAAAATCGGTATCAATGTTGGTCGAGAAGGTGACCGAGCCATCAAGCGCCGCGAGTTCTACTGTGCCCTCTGCTGCGATGGTTGCTGCATCAAGTCCGATGTCGCCGCCTGCGGAGGTGACGCCGATGTTGCCACCAGCGGTGATACCGCCGCCGCTTGTTGAGACTGATTGGTGCTGCTCGGTCGTCGTTTGGTCGCTGCCAAAAAGGAACCCAAGAACGCCTTCGCGCTCAAAGGTAACCGAGCGATCAATGGTGGTGATGGCTTGGACAGCGGCGACCGTGACGTCTCCATCTGCTGCCAAGTGCACATCGCCACCGGCCGCAACCTCGGCCCCGAGGAGTGTCGCGTCGCCTCCGGCGGAAAGATCGATATTCCCGCCCGCTGACAAAGTCGCGAGCTGGTTGGTGAGGCTGTAGCGGTTGTCAAAACCTTCATTGAAGGTAATTGACGATGAGGTTTCCTGCTCGAGCGCGGCGATGTTGATATCGCCACCCGCGGAGACGGCAAGATCGTCGCCGGCAGAAATGTTTCCTCCGATGGAAGAGAAATCCCCGTCGGTAGCAATGTCAAGGTTGCCTTGGGCGACAATGGACGCAGTCTGGTCGACCCGATCAGCAAAGCCAGTGGCGTTGCTATCTCGTGTGCTGGCCGTCTGGTTGACCAGATCGCCCGCCGCAATGGCGACATCGCCACCCGAGATCATCCCCGAAAGGTTCAGCAGTGACCCTTCGACATCGAGAACGACATCATCGCCGTAAATGGCCCCGCCCAAATTGAGCAGGTCGCCGGTTAGGCCAATATCGAGACCATCGTCGGCCCTGATGAGACCAGTATTGGTCATGTCGGCACTGGCAAGGATTATTCGACTGCCTAGCAGTTGCGCGCCACCAGCTTGCCCGTCTTGGGCAGTGTTGGCCAAGTAGACACGAGGCACTAGGACCTCAATACCGTCAACAGTTGTGGTTTCGTACCAGATGATGTCGGACGTGAGCGCTGCGACCTGTTCTGCAGTTAGCGCTACGCCAGGGCTCAGGTTGAGGCTGGCTTGCGCGGCCAGTGCATTGTCATAAAGCGCTTTGATTTGATCGTAATCGGTATCAAAACCGTCGAGGAAGCGGCGACCCGTGAGCGCAGCAATTTGTTCCTGAATAATCCTCGTCTCGACGTAGGCATCGCCCAGACGTTTCTGCGTCAGCTCCGGATCGAAGCCGGTCAAAGTGCTGAGGAAGCCGTCGGAGTTGTAGAATTTGCTGAGATCGACGAATTCCGATCGCGTCTCGATCAGGTAAGGGGAGGTGGGATCAGGAACGATCTGGTGCAGGCTGCCGCCAGCGAGATAGCCCGACAGATCAATGCTGGGCGCCGAGCCCGAACTGTTGCTCCAAGTCAAATTGACTGAAACGAGGCCAGGAGCTGTCGTTCCAACACCGGAAGAGAGACCAACTTGGCCGGCGCCCTGACGAATAGCGATATTGTCGATGCGGTCTGTAAAGTCGCCAGAGAGCGCGCCAGTTGCTTGGATGGTGGAGTATATCCCGCCAATCGTTGCGCTGGCCGTGCTGTAAGTCGGGGCGCTCTCGATCCATCGATATTTCCAGCCACTCCAGCAACCGCCAAAGATTTGTGCGCTGTCGCAATACGTCTCTTCCCACCAGCTTCGTGTCGTGACTTGGGTGGTTTCAATGAGATCTCTGGCAGTGTTGACGAGATTGTCTCCCGTCAAAGTCACATCTCCATTCGCCGCTATGAGGCTATAGGTGTTGGTGATCTCGGCCCCAACCAGAGTGAGATCGGAACCAGCCAGCAATCGTGCACGGTTGATGGTCCCAATCAGATACTCACGGGTAATTGTCGTCTCGACGATCTGGGGAATAGCGCCACTCGTCGTCGTGGTGCTGGTGGTGCCAACGGAGATTCCTGTCGTCGTATTTTCAATCGTGCCGGCATTGATAGACAGATGGCCAGCGTTCGCCTCGATCAGCGCGTCGGTATTGGTAACTGACGCCGCGCCAGTTTGATTAAGGCCAGCTATGCTCAAGTTTTCGGCGCTGAAGATTGTGCCGGTGTTGTACAGTGCGCCATCGAGGCGGATGTCGATGTGCCGCTTTGCGGCGATGAGATCCGAATTGACGAGCCAGCCGTCGAGCCCAATTTCGAGGTCTCTGCCTGCACCGATCGCGCCAGAGTTGTTGAGGTTTTCGGCTTGGATGGAGATGTCACTACCCGCGACAAGCTCGCCTCCACTCAGTATGCTGACGGTGTGCGCGGCGCCCACGGAAACAGCTTCAGCCGATCGTAAACTGCCCGACAGGACGATGCCACCGTCGGAAGTTACATCAATTGCGCCATTCGCCTCGAGGGCACCTGAATGGATCAATCCATCGGCGCCCGCCACGAGTCTGATTTCATCGAGCGCGCTAAGTTCGCCATTTTGGACTACGCGTGATCCTTTGACCTCCAGCGAGTGACCAGCCTCGAGCTTGGCCGTGTTAGAGGCAACACCTGCTGTGGCCAAGAGTACAAGATCGTTACCGGCGAGGAGATCCGCCGTGTTGGCGACGGAGACAGCGTTCAACGACAAGTCGCTGGCGGCTTTCATGCGCATCGCGTTCGAAAGTGCGCCGATCCCAGTGACTGTAATATTGCCGCCAGAGCGCAATTCGCCTCCGACCAAACTGAGGTCGCCTGCGGATGCGATCACTGTCTCTCTCGAGGACAATATCTGGGCGCCAGTGGCGTCGATACGTTCCGCGCTGATGTCGAGATCGGCGCTGCCCGCAAGAAGGCCCGCGCTATCCAAGCCTGCGCCGACCACTGCCCCATTGCCGAGCGTGAGGTTGGCAGTTCGAAGCGAGAGATCGCCATCCGACGCCAACTGCCCAAGCAGCGTACTGTCACCCGTTATCTCAGCAAGCTTCCTGGCTCGATGAACGCGGTCCTGGCGCCGACGGCCACGATCCACTCCCGCACCGCCTTGGCGATGAACTCCGGGCCATTGTCGGAACGAACATGGCCCGGCACACCGCGCAAGATGAACAGG
>NZ_JABBDZ010000026.1:0-22873 GCF_012847305.1 Devosia sp. MC1541 | reverse complement strand
CTTCTTGGCCATAGCAAGATCGAGAACACAGTTCGTTACCTTGGCGTGGATGTCGACGACGCTTTGTCGTTGTCAGAGGCAACCGAAATCTGAGCAAGCGACTTCGCCGGCAGCCGGTTGTGCTTCGTCGGCGAAGCGCCCCAAAACGGCCGTTGCGGCAACGTTTTCGGTTTCCCGTTAGCTGCCACTCCGGTGGCGGTCGACCGGTGTCGTCTCGGGGGTGGAATGCTGACAGGCTGCTTTGGAATGTCCGCATTACGAAAACTGACGTCTCGTATCGACGAATTCTGGAGCCAACCTGCGTGTTAGATCGACTTAATGCCGACCCGCTCCTCAAGTTTAGCTGCCGTTTCTTTACGCTCGCTGTAGCGGGAGGTCAGGTAGCCGGAAACGCCGCGATTGATCAGCGTGACCTTCACCAGCTCTTCCATGACGTCGACAACCCTGTCGTAATACGACGACGGTCTCATGCGTCCGTCGTCGTCGAACTCCTGGAAGGCCTTGGCCACCGACGACTGGTTCGGGATGGTGACCATCCGCATCCACCGGCCCAGGATACGCATCTGGTTCACGGCGTTGAAGGACTGGGACCCGCCCGACACCTGCATGACTGCCAAGGTTCTACCTTGCGTGGGGCGGATGGCGCCTCCCGGTAGCGGTATCCAGTCGATCTGCGCCTTCATCACTGCGCTCATGGCACCGTGTCGCTCGGGCGACGTCCAGACCTGCCCCTCCGACCACAGCATGGCCTCACGCAGTTCCTGCACCTTGGGGTGAGTGTCCGGTGCGTCGTTCGGCAGCGGCAAGCCGTTAGCGTGAAAGACCCGGACCTCGGCGCCGAACGCTTCGAGCAGCCGCTGCCCTTCAAGGGTCAGGAACCGGGAATAGGAGCGCTCCCGCAGCGAGCCGTAGAGCATCAGGATGCGTGGCTTGTGCTGCAGGTTCGGAGCATTGAGACGAGAGAAATCTGGAACTTCGAGAGCGGCCGGTACGACGTTGGGTAGATCAGACAAGCCGGCTCCCTTCTGCATTGATGATGACCTCGCCGTCCTCTTTGGTGAACGGGCCGATCTCAGGGTTTTCGAGGATGTCGAGCACGACCTCGGAGGGGCGGCATAGGCGCGTGCCTCTCGGGGTCACCACAAAGGGACGGTTGAGCAGGATTGGGTGTTCCGCGATCGCGTCGAGCAAATCATCGTCGGTCCTGGTGGGGTCAGCCAATCCGAGTTCATCGAAGGGTGTATCCTTCTTTCGAAGCGCCTCGCGCACAGTGAGCCCGGCATCGCGGATCAGCCGGGTGACGGTGGCCCGGTCGGGCGGGGTCTTGAGGTATTCGATCACCGCGGGCTCGACGCCGCTCTGGCGGATCATCGCCAAGGTGTTGCGAGACGTGCCGCAGTCGGGGTTGTGATAGATGGTGACGCTCATTCGGCGGCCCTCGCTTCGGTGTTGCGGCTGACGGCTGCACCGCGTTCGTACCAGCCCTTGGTGCGGTTCACGATCCAGACCACCGAGAGCATCACCGGCACTTCCACCAGCACGCCGACAACGGTGGCAAGCGCTGCGCCGGAATTGAAGCCGAACAGGCTGATGGCGGCGGCAACTGCCAGCTCGAAGAAGTTCGAGGCACCGATCAGGGCGGACGGTCCCGCAACGCAGTGCTGCTCCCCCGACACCCGGTTCAGCAGGTAGGCGAGGCCGGAGTTGAAGTAGACCTGGATCAGGATCGGCACCGCCAGCAGCAGGATGACCGTGGGCTGGGCGATGATCTGTTCGCCCTGGAAGCCGAAGAGCATGACGAGGGTCAGCAGCAATGAGGCAATGGAGATCGGCTGCAGGACTGCAAGCGCCCGGTTCATCTTGTCGATCCCGCCGTTGGCCAGCAGCCAGCGGCGGTAGAGCTGTGCGGCGATCACCGGCACGACGATATAAAGCCCGACCGAGAGCAGCAGCGTGTCCCAGGGGACGGTGATAGCGGAGAGACCGAGCAGCAGGCCGACGATGGGGGCGAAGGCTATCACCATGATGGCGTCGTTCAGCGCCACCTGCGACAGGGTGAAGTGCGGCTCGCCCCGGGTCAGGTTGGACCACACGAATACCATGGCGGTACAGGGTGCAGCGGCAAGGATGATAAGGCCGGCTATGTAGCTGTCGATCTGCGTTTCCGGCAGCAGCGGGGGGAACAGCCAGCCGATGAAAAGCCAGCCCAACAATGCCATGGAGAACGGTTTGATGGCCCAGTTGATGAACAGGGTGACGCCGATACCGCGCCAGTAGGCGCCGACCTGGCGCAGCGACATGAAGTCGATGCGCACCAGCATGGGGATGATCATCAGCCAGATCAGGACCGCCATCGGCAGGTTGACCCGCGCATATTCGAGAGCGGCCAAGCCCTCGAAGAACGAAGGCAGGAAATGGCCGGCGGCGACCCCGACAATGATGCAGATGGCGACCCAAAGGGTCAGGTAGCGTTCGAAGATGGACACGGGGTCAGGTCTTTCGGATCAGCTTGCCGTTGAGACCGGCAGACTCGGCGACGGTGTTGAAGATGGTGCCGTATTTGCGTACGTTCGTGTGCAGCAGTTCCAGCCTCTGGTCGGACTCGTCACTGTCGACCGTCAGGACGTAATCGACCGAGATGATGCGCGGCGGAGCATCCTGGCGCTTGGCCTCAAGGCTCACCTCCACCCCGCGAAGCTCGAACTTCAGCATCGGGCTGACCCGCTCGATGCCCTTGAGCATGCAGGCGGCTATCGAGGCGAGAAACAACTCGGCCGGATTGAAGGCGTCCGGGCGTCCCGCAAGGGCGGTGTCGATAACCAATTCCGCCTCCTTGCAGGTGGCGAGGCTGCCATTGGCGTCGACCCGCCTTGCGTGAACCTTGTATTCAAGCATCAGGCCGCCCCTTTGTCCGATCCGGTGGAGCCATCCATGGCGCCAATGCCTTGCAGCCTCGAGGTGAGCGACATCCGATCGATGGTCGCCAGCGGCAGGTTCATGAAGGCCGCGATGCGGTTGCGCAGGTAGCGCAAGGCGTCGTCGAACGCAGCCTCCTTCTTGAAGTCGGGGCCCTCGACTGCGGCGGGGTCCTCGATGCCCCAGTGCGCCGTCACCGGATGTCCCGGCCAGACCGGGCAGGCTTCGCCGGCGGCGTTGTCACAGACGGTAAAGACGAAGTCCATCTTCGGCGCGTCAGGCGTCGCGAACTCGTCCCATGCCTTCGAGCGCAGGCCGTCGGTGGAGATTCCCGCCTTGCGCAGCGTCTGCAGGGTCAGGGGATGCACCGCACCCTTGGGCGTCGAGCCGGCCGAAAACCCGCGGAAGCGATCACCACCCACATGGTTGATCAGGGCTTCCCCTAGGATCGATCGAGCCGAGTTTCCGGTGCAGAGGAACAGGAGGTTGTAGACGCGATCAGCAGGCATTCTTTCCCTCCGAAGGGGTGGTGCAGCATAGGGTGAATTCGGCGACGAGCGGCTCACACAGTTCCGGACGACCACCGCAGCAGTCCTGGACCAGGAAGCTGGTGAGTTCGCGGACGCGGTCGAGGACGGCGCGATAGATGATGGAGCGGCTGTGACGCTCCGACTCGACCAGCCCGGCGCGCGCAAGGATCGCCAGGTGCGAGGACATCGTGTTCTGCGGTACCTCCAGGCGGCGCGCGATCTCGCCGGCCGGAAGCCCCGCCGGCTCGTACTCCATAAGGAGACGGAACGTTTCGAGGCGTGTCGGTTGCGAAAGCGCAGCGAAGATTTCGATAGCGTAATTTGATTCCATATATCGAGGATTATGGATTTATGGACCAGTGTCAAGATGTGGACATTCCACGTTTCGTGGAGTGCCTTGGCAGCTTTCAGTACTTAGATGCGACAGCCCAAATGGCAGAAATGGGGTCGAGACCTGCCGATCCCCAACGCGCCCCATTCAGGCCGTATGAGCACCTTTTGCGAGCTCCCAAAAGCAGACATCGCTAGCTTCTGCACCAAACGTTGGTGGCCCTGCCCTAACGTCGTCAATGACCAGGGCAGATCCCGCTCCCACTTCAGCCATTCGATCACGCGCAATCATCTGCCCAAAAGCAGACCGATCCAACCAAGCTCATTATTTTGACTTCTGGGTTCCTCTGCACTGGCAGTCTCTAAGCTGCTCGATGTGGCAACCCGCCTCAGCTACTACAGAAATGAGACGGGCATCACGTAACAGGACGCGCGATATGAACGCCAAACCGCTTAGAATGGCGGCGGGCGATCTTGGGGAAGACGTGTATCTAGAATTTTGCAGATTTGCTCTATCACGATGCAAACCACAGGTCGCGTCTCACTCAGACCGCATAGCTTCGGCAACCAGTCGGCCTGTGGTTGGTCCTAAAGTAAAACCCTGGTGGCCGTGACCGAAGTTGAACCACAACCCCTCGTGCTTTGGCGCCTTGCCAACAACCGGTAGCATTCCAGGCATGCAAGGGCGCGCACCACGCCAAGGCGTGTCTTCCACGGCCGCACCAATGCCGAACAGTTCATCGGCGATTTTTGCGGAGTGCTTGATCTGACGATAGTTCGGCTCGCCCTCAACGCTGTTGAGTTCAGCGCCAGTGAGGACGCGCAGGCCCGCCTTCATCGGCGAGAGAACGGTCGAGTTATCGACGTCCATCACCGGACGGCTCGGGGCAGTCTCGGTTTCAAAATGCTGGTGATAGCCGCGCTTGTAGATCATGCCGACGCGATAGCCGAGTGGCTTGAGGAAATGCGGCGCCCATGGCCCCAGAGCCACAACTGCGTTCTGAGCCGAGAACGAACCCTTGTCGGTCGCCAAAGTCCAGCTCGCGCCTGACTGAGTGAGCGAGGTGGCCGTCGCGGTTTCAATCTGACCGCCGCGGGCGATGAACAGGGCCGCATAACGCTTGACCAATTCGCCCGGGCTCTTACACGACCAAACCGCGTTATAGTGGATCGCGCCTTCCATAGTGACGCGCAGGCTCGGCTCAAGCTTGGCCAGTTCCGCACCAGTCAGCGCCGTAAAGGGCACGCCATAATCGGCCAGTGTGCCACGGGCATCAGCATGCGCTCCGTCAAAACCCTTGGCAGTGCGATAGGCCTGAATGAAGCCGCTTTTATCGATAATTTCATCAGCGCCAGAGGCAGCGATCAACGGCGCGTGGTCGTCAGCCGCGCGCAAGATCATCTTGGCATAGTGCGGGACAATCTTTCCGTAATTGGCCGGCAGACTGCTCCAGAAATAGCGCGCCAGCGGACTGAGCCAATGGTGCATCGTTGTCGGCTTCCAAGCCACATCGTGCGCATTGCCCAGAGCAATCCGCGCCAATCGCGGGATCGACAGCGGAATGACGTAAGGCTGCACCGCCTCGGTCTGAATAATACCCGCATTGCCATAGCTGGTCTCGCGGCCCGGCTCGCTGCGGTCCACCAGCACGACGTTGTGACCGCGCTCTTGCAGCGCAAGCGCCGTCGATACGCCGACCATGCCCGCGCCAATAACGATGCTATCCATTTTGAGAAACCACTTTCAGGTCTGCAAAGGTTTGGAACAGAAGGCTGCGGGCCGCTTCGGGGTCGAAGTGCTCGCGCTCGCCGATCAGCACCAGCTGACACGTGTTCTGTCGGTGAGCGAGCTTGGACATGCTGGCCCGTCTGCCCACCAGATTGAAATTATAGCTGACGTCGCGTGATCGGCTTAGGTTGAGAATGCCTTTAGCCCGAACCAGTTGAGGCGCCAATGCCTCAATGCAGGTTTGGAATGCCCCGGTATCCACCTCGCCTTCCCATTCCCACTCAACGGTGGCGAAGCGATCATCGGCGATGATGACAGGCTCCGTGCCACGCTCCGCAGAGCGCTCAACCTGCCCGAGCACCGCCAGGGTCGGCGGCTCAGCGCTGTCAAAGACAAAGCTTTTACCCATCGCGCGCAACCGCTCGGTTACAGCTAGGCGCTCGCCGTCATTGCCCTTGGATAGGCCGACGAAATCACCAGCGCGCAGCTGCGCCAGCCAAAGCTTATCGGCATAGAGCGCCGGATTGTCCGCCAGCGCTTCAGTGTCGACAATGGTCACCACGGCATCGAGGTGGACCGCCTCGCGCACGACTGGGTCCATCAGCACTTCAACAATGCCCTGCGGATCGGAAACCCCACTCGCCTCAATCACGATATGATCGATCTTGCGCTCGCTGCTCAACACAGCTTTGAGCGTGCGCAAGAGATCCCCCTGCAGCGAACAGCAGATGCAGCCGTTCTTGAGCCCGATGACGTCCTCGGCGTTTTCCGAGATCAGAGCCGCGTCGATATTGATCGAACCGAAGTCATTGACGATGGCCGCAATCGCCAGCCCCACCTCATTGTGGAGCAAGCGATTGATGAAGCTCGTCTTACCGGCTCCAAGGAAGCCAGTGACGAGGGTTACATTGACGCTCACTTGTCGCCCCGGCGGATCGCCTTACCCGGCGTAACGTCGAGCAGCAGTTCGCGGTCTGCGATCACCGCAGCGCCATTGACCAAGACGTGGACCATGCCGTCGGACGGGCGGTTCATCTCCGCGAACGTCGCCTTGTCTTCGAGCGTTGCTGGATCGAAGACAACGATATCTGCGTCAGCGCCAACCTGCAGACGGCCCTTGCGCTTAAAGGCTGGCGCGGTGCTTTCAACGATCTGCGCTGGGATCAGCGAGCACTTGGCAATGGCCTCAACCATGTCGACCGCACCGCGATCAATGCACCAGCGCTTGAGGAAGCGCGTAAACGTGCCCGACGAGCGCGGATGCGCGGTCTTATCATCGGCCAGCGGCCACTGGTCGCCATGATAGAGCGAGCCATCGGCGTTGCTCCACGGCATAGCGTCCGAAGCGATGGCCGCGCCGGGGAACAGCACAGACACGTCGAGCAGCTGCGCGTGGCGATCGTTGTTCTCAGTGTCGAGGAAGTGCCAGAGCACGAGCGAGCTTGCCTCAGCGTCGCGGCGCTCCATCAACTCGTCCTTGCCCGACAGGCGATATTGCGACGAGACCAGCTCAATGTCGTTGTAGCCGCTCCCGGTACGATCCGGGAAAGCCGGATCGGCAAAGAAGGTCGCGCCGAGGAAGGTCGATCCGGTACCATAAGGATAGGCTTCGGTTGTCACCTTGAGGCCATTGGCCTGCGCCTTGGCGATCAATTGAGCCGAACGCTCAATGTCCTGCAGCGAGGTCGAATTGAGGTGGCAGATATGCATGTGTGCGCCGGTTGCGCCCGCCATGCCGATCAGATTGACATAGGCTTCCACCGAGCTCTTGGGGTCGATGTTCGACATCTGCGCCACGTGCGTATAGGTCGGCACATCCATTTCGGCCGCCAGATCGCAGATCAGGCTCATTTCCTTTGCGCCAGCGCCTGGAGCGTAAGCATAGGGAATGCCGATCCCCAACGCGCCTTCCTCAATGCCCCGACGGGTCAGCGCGACGATGTCCTTCGCCTGCGCTTCGGTGGCGCTGTCATGCTGCCAACGGGCGTCGTCGGAAATGCGGCTGATAGCGGTCAGCGCAGGCTCAGCTTCAGGGATTTCCAGACCGGAAATCACAGCCTTTCGCGCCATGACCCAAGCCGTTGCCGCGCCGTAATTGAGCAGACGCGGGCTGGCTTCCTGCTGACGATACCAATCGCCAACGGGGAAAATGCCAACCTCAAGTTCGAGCGTGGTGGTCACGCCGTCGAACGCCTGCATGCGATCTGCTGGCAGAGACTGGCCATGCGCATGAAGGTCGATAAAGCCCGGCGCAACAACGAGACCTTCGGCCAAAATCGTACGCTTCGCCTCACCCAAATTGGCGCCGATAGCGACAACCTTATCGCCGCTGATCGCTACGTCAGCAATCGCGTCGAACTTGGTTTCGGGGTCGATGACACGGCCGCCAGCAATGATGAGGTCGAACATTTGCATACCTAAGGATGTTGAGTACCAGCCCGGCGACGAGGCGCCAGGACAGAGCTTTGGGCAATGAGGTGAGAGACTTAAGCGGTCAGCTCGGTGAAGGCGGCGAGGCCGAGATCACCCATGAACTTGGCGATAGCGTTTTCCGGCAAGAACGAGAGATCATCGCCATAGACAAAGGCTGCCATGATGATCTGGGCGTCGGCCGTGTCGACGATGATGGTGTCCGCACGGAAGCCGGGGAAGAAGCCGGTCTTGCCCGAAACGGCAAGATCAACCGTGCCACCCAAGTCACCCGCATATGGGTTGTACGGCAGCAGACGCGGCAGTAAGTCGAGATAGTGCTGACGGGACATGATATCCTTGATCGCAGCCGAAGCGCTCTCGCTGATCAGCGTACCCTTGGCGATGCCTTCGAGCAGGATGGCAAAATCGGCCACCGAGCTTTCCGAGAGGTTGCGCACGTCGCTGCCAATGGCGTCAAAATCAATACGCGTCTTGAACGTGGTCTGGCTCAGGCCCAGTTCAGCCATTTTCGCGTTGATGAAATCAATGCCCACGGCATCAGCGACAACATTGGTGCCGGTGTTGTCCGAAAGGATGATCATCAGCGCCGCGTAGTCGCGCAGCGAGAGCGTTGCCCCTGCGGTGAGGTGCTTGAGCACGCCTGAACCACCAACCTGCTCCTTGACTTCGAGAACCACAGGGGCGGTCAGATCAATCTCTCCGCGCTCAGCTTTATCATAGAGGGCCACCAGCATTGGCAGCTTGATGCAGCTTGCGGTTGGCATCAGCTTGTCGGCTTCGAAAGCGATAGTTTTGCCGGTTTTCAGGTTCTTGGCAAAGAACGAAACATCGTGCGGGTAAGCGGCAAGCAGCTGGAGAGCGGCAGATTCTATGGACATGGAGCTGACCTTGGTAACACGAGAGATAACGTGTCGCTCTGCCAGAGAACGACGGGGATTCTTTCGCTTGGGGAGAGTGTCTCTGTGAAGCGCGCTCCACAGAGACAGGAATGCATGAGGCGGGAGGGGCACCCGCCTCGTATGGCCTTTAGAGGCCTTCGATATTGGCGTATTCCTGCAGAATGCCGGTGTCAGCCAAATAGCGGTTTTCGTCGACCAGTGGTGGCAGCATGATTGCATTGCCGTCGGCGTCGTAGAACTTGTCAACGTTGGACTTGTCGATAACGGTCTGCGGAGCCTTGGTCAGTTCCGGCAAGGTTACGCCGTTCGCCAGAGCGATACCCATCGCGACGAGGTAAACACCCCAGTTCGCGATGAAGATCGAACCTTCACCGACCCAGTTCGGGTTGGTGCGCAATTCCTTGAGAGCTGCCTGCGAGCCACCAAGACCAGCGATCAGGGAGTTCTCAGCACGGCCGGATTCCGAAACAGCACGCCAGGTACCGATTGCAGAGTCGTCGTTCACTGCGAACAGCAGCAGGTTACGGTCTGCAGGAATGGTCTGCAGCACGTTCTTGACTGCGGTGTAGCTGTCTTCGAGGGTTGCCTTGCCGTCGACCTGAACGCCAGCGTCCGAGATAACGGTGGTGGTTGCGGTGATCGCATCTGGGCCAACGTGTGGCAGACCAAGCAGTTCAGCCGAGCGGATGTAGAAGTAGCGAACACAGTCGTTCACCTCGACGCCGGATGGCGACGACTGGACGATCAGAACCGAGGTGTTTTCCGCAGTCCAACCGCGTTCCTTGGCAGCAGCCACGACAACGTCAGCAGCCTCGATACCAATGTCCTTGTTCACCAAGTTGAACCAGTGGCCACCTGGGACCGGAACGTTGATCGCGATGTAGGGAATGTCAGCCTGTTCGAAGGTGCGCTGAAGCGCAGGCCCGATGCCTTCAACGATGTTGTATTCGAAGATGACGTCTGGCTGTTCCTGAACCATCAGGCGAGCGTTGTTGGTCGCCGCAACACCGTCCATTTTGTTGTCGTAACGCGAGAACTGGATGCCAGCCTTGGTTGCAACATCAGCAAAACCATCACCGAACTGCTTGAACAGCTCACCAGCGTCGCTGACGTTAGCGAATGCGAACTTGAGCGGCTTGTCGTTTGCCAGGACCTGCATCAGCGGTGCGCTGAGTGCGGTGCCGGTCAGGGCAGCAAAGCCAGCCAGGATCTGGCGACGGGTAGCCATGAAGCTCTTAGCGTTACGAGCGTCGGTCAAAGTAGTATCCCTCTTCTTAGAAATTTATTTGAATTTTCTTGTTATTAGTTAGTGTGTTTCGCGGCCGAGCACTTCCCGAAGGCGGGCAAAGCCAACGCCCATGAGAAGGATCAAACCGGTCGCGATCTGTTGGTAGAAAGACGGCACCTGAAGCAGCGCCATGCCGTTGGCGACGGTACCTAGGATCAACACGCCAATCAGCGTACCGAAGATCCCGCCAACACCACCAGAGAGCGATGCGCCACCCAGAACCACTGCCGCGATCGAGGACAGAGCCGCGTCAGAACCAACGGTTGCCGACCCGGCCAGCAACTGGCTCGCCACGACGATACCGGCGATTGCTGCGAAGGCACCGCAGATGCCGTAGACACCAGTGATAACGCGGTCGGTGCGAATGCCAGAGAGACGCGAGGCTTCAGGGTTGCCACCAACGGCGTAGATCATGCGGCCGAAGATAGAGAAGCGCAGGAGAGCTGCCGTCGCGATAGCGATACCAACGAACAGCAGCACGTACCAGGAAATGCCCTTGACGAAGTGGTCTGCCAGCACACCAGCGTCATAGTTCATAAACGGCACAGTGACGCCGTTCGAAACTGTGTACGCGAGGCCGCCCGCAATCGACATGGTGCCGAGGGTTACGATCAGTGGGTTGATCTTACCCTTGGTGATTATGAGACCGTTGACGAGGCCTACGGCAGCGCCAACCAATAAAACCAGCAACATTGCGACAGGCACCGGAATGCCAAGATTGATCAGAATTGCGTAGGTTACGGCACCGAGTGGGAGCGTGCCGGCAACCGACAAATCAAAGCCACCCGAAATGACGGCAAGCGACTGGCCCATGGCCACAATACCAATCACCGCAACATTGGTCAGAATATTGGTGGCGTTCGAGTAGGTGAAGAAGTATGGGCTGGCGAATGCGAAGAAAACCAACACGACGAGATAGAAGGTGCCGATACCGAAAACCTGCAACAACAGGCGGGTCAATTTCTGACGACGGATTGCTGCATCCATCGTAGTCTTGTCTGCCGTTGGCAGGGGGCTTTTGGTCTGGCTCAATGTTGTTCTCCTGCTGCCAATTGTGCGGCTGCGGCCTGTGTTTTCGCCGCTCCGCGCAGCTCACCGACGACCCGCCCTTGGCGGATCACGAGGAGCCGATCACACAAATCCACGGCTTCCTCGATGTCCGAAGTCACCACAAGAGCGGGACAGCCCTTTCTGGCGATAGAGCGCAAGAAGCTATGGATTTGACCGCGTGCGCCAACGTCAACACCGCGGGTCGGCTCGTGCAGAACGAGGAACCGAGGATCGATCGCGATACGCGACGCGAGTAGAATTTTCTGCTGGTTGCCGCCACTCAGCTGGCCAATCGCTTGGCCTAGGGAATTGTAGCGGGCGTCAAAACGGCTCACGAGATCAGTGGCCGTTTCCCTTTCGCGCACACCATTGATGACCCCGTATTTAGCCAAGGACTTCATGATCAGCATGACCACGTTTTCCTGGATCGAGCGCTTGAGCACTAGCCCTTCACGCTTCCGCTCCGCCGGAACATGGCCAATACCAAGGCTGCGGGTCGCAATCGGGGAGTTCGGTACACTCGCACGGTCGCCAAAGAGCTTTAGGCTCCCTGTCATATCCGGGCGCATGCCACCAAAGCCTTCAGCCACCAGATCTGCACCCGAGCCACGCAACCCGTAGATGCCTAAGATTTCGGTCGGTGCGATAGAGAAGCTGACGTTCTCAATGCTCGGCATACCCGGCAGAGTCCAGCCAGCAACCTCTATAGCAGGCGCGACAGCATCCGCGTCTGGAGCATCGGTGTTGGCAATCGCCTTGTGCTCATGGCCCAACATGTGAGCGATCAGCTCGGCATGGGTCGACTGTTTCGTGATGAGATCCGCAACCTTGCGGCCGTTTCGCAGCACGACCACACGATCAGAGAAGTCATAAACTTCGTCCATGCGGTGTGACACGTAGAGCACGCCAACGCCATCCTTGTTCAGCCGGTCGATAATGGCAAAGAGGCGATTGCTTTCGTCCTGACTGAGCGCAGCGGTTGGTTCGTCGAGCACGATGATGCGCGCCTGACGGGTAATAGCTTTCACGATCTCAACCAACTGCCGCTCCGCTAGACGCAGCTGGGTCATAGGGCGTTTAAGGTCGCCAAGATCGATCCCAACGCGCTCACACGCCGCCTGCGCATCCGCCAAGACGGATCTGCCCGTCACCATGCCGGCCTTACCGGCCCAACGATTGAGCATGATATTGTCGGCTATCGACATCGCCGGCACATAAGCAAGTTCTTGCGGGATAAGCGCCACACCAGCCGCGAGAGCGTCACGAGGAGCATTGAAGCTCATCTCCTGCCCTTCGATACTGTATTTGCCGTCACGATCAGGCTGGACGACTCCGGTAATAATCTTGGATAACGTCGACTTTCCAGCGCCATTTTCTCCAAGCAAGGCAATTGTTTGACCTCTTTCCAGGTCAAGGTCCACACCTGACAAAACAGTCGTAAAGCCATAGGTCTTGCCTATGTTACGCAACTGCAAAAGTGGTACTGGATTGGCAATGGTCACTGATCAATTCCCCGAGCACACATGCCTTCGATTTGGGCAGTCTATTCATATGCGTCATTATTGATCGATGACAACCAAGTCCGGTTATTGTTGACTTGTATGCAACAGCTTTCTGGGGGAGCGCATGGACGATCGGCAGCTTAGGTTCATTTACACCGTCATCGAGAGCAAAGGCGTCCGCAACGCCGCCGAGACCTTAGACCTCGACCCTTCGGTGATCAGCCGAACCATTTCGTCATTAGAAAAAAGCCTCGGAATGGCGCTTTTTCAAAGACTTGGTCGAACCATGGAGCCGACGGAAGCAGCGCTACTGCTGCATGATTTTTACCGCGAAAGCCTTCTTAGCCACGCTCAACTCACCGCCAAGCTCGACGACCTGAAAGGACTCCGCTCGGGGAAGATATCAATCGGGGTCAGCGAGGGGTTCATCGACGAGTTGTTCAACGGTCCGATCGGCATCTTTCGTGAAAGGCACCCCGGCATCAGAATCGAGCTTAACCACGGCTCGGTCGAAAACATCTCCAAGCTGGTCGCGCAAAGTGAGCTCGATATTGGCCTCACTCACAACGCCCCGCCGCAAGATGGTGCGCTAGTCCATTCCCGGCGCGCTATGCCGATTGAACTCATAACTCTGCCAGATCATCCGTTCGCGCTTCGCGGAACAAAGGTTAGCGTTGAAGAGCTAACAACGATACCACTAGCTCTCGTGAACTCCGGCTACGGCCTTCGCCGTGCCGTTGATGTACTAGAGTTCACGCACCGCGTGCAGCTAAGGCCAGTCTTCACCACGAATGGCCTTGCAGGTTTGAGAGCATTCGTCCTTCACAACTGCGGCTGCACCCTACTCTCGCCGATCACGGTCAAACCTGAACTTGAAGCCGGGCTACTCAAAGCGACCCCCATCGACACTGCCATCTTCAGCATGACCGACGCGCAAATACTCATCCGAAAAGGGCGTCGCCTCCCCCCAGCTGCCGCAGAGATGCTTTCTCTGATGACACTGCACCTAAATATGGCTTCGCTTCCCAAAAGCTCTACGGCCGGCAAGAATGAGTCGATCGAAATCTAGGTACAAAGATGAAGACCGGCGGGAGCATTCGTGACAGTCGATCTGGGAAACTTTTTAGATTGCTTATAGGCATCCGCTGCTATCTCGGGACCTCAACGTAGAGCTGATAGCATCCGAACGCTCGCCCTAAACGACCGCCATCGGCAGGTGACGCGCCACTGCCAATAATTCACCGAGGGATCATAACGTGCTAAGTAGTGGCCTTCGATCCGAATTAACTTCATCGGCTCAGCGCCCTCATTGCTGCCCTTTGGTATCGGCGGCCGGCTCCCAAAAAGCGGACATTGTCTGTGTAGACCCCAACTCGGTGGGGCCCATCGCCACTGGCCAGTGCTATGGCGATTTTCGAGAATCATTGCATAGTTCGTAGTACAGGGGTCAACTTGTGCCGAAGCGTTGGGCATAACTCTTGCCCACTGCCGACTTGCTCACCGACCGGCTGCGTGCCGCAACCGGTCCGATACAAAGTCTGGGGATCGATGCCTGCAATCCGTGAAGTCGAAATCCACAATTTCCGCGGGATTTGCCACCTGAAATGGTGGCCTAATCCGGGCATCAACTGCCTGATCGGCCCCGGCGATGCAGGCAAGTCGACTGTCTTAGATGCCATCGAACTGACGCTGAGCGCGCGCCAGAGCACCGGCTTTACGGATGCCGACTTTCATCTCAACCGCGTTTCCGAACCCATCGTCATCGACGTCACGATCGGCAATCTGGATGAAGACTTCAGGAATCTGGAGCTTTACGGTCATTTCCTGCGTGGCCGGAATGTCACGACCGGCGCCATCGACAACGAGCCGTCGTCGGCGTTGGAGACCGTCCGAACTCTCAGGCTGGTCGTGAGGGACGACCTTGAGCCCGAGTGGTCGCTTTTTTCACCGGGCCCCGCAGCCGAAGGGCGAGAGCGAAACCTCCAATGGAAGCATCGCCAGAAGCTTGCTCCCGTCCGTTTAGGTACCAGTGCATCACATCACTTGGCTCTTGGGCCCAGGTCGGTGCTGGGCAAACTGTCGGCAGATGTGACGCAAGCGTCAGCCGCTCTGGCCGATGCCTCCCGGCAAGCCCGTAGGGCATTCGCCGAGCGCGGCTTCGAGGGGATCGATGCGATCCTCCAGACTTCAAGGGCGATCGCCAACGATATGGGCATTCCGGTGGAAAAGGTCCAAGCGTTGCTGGACGTACGAGGGGCTGCCCTTTCGGGCGGTGCAATCTCCCTGCATGACGAGGACCAAGTCCCCCTGAAGGGTTTGGGCACTGGGTCTAGCCGCCTGCTGGTCGCTGGCCTGCAGAAGTCCGCCGGCCGATCCGGTATTTTCATCATCGATGAAGTCGAGTTCGGACTCGAGCCGTTCAGGATCGTCCGGTTATTGGATTCACTCGGTGCCAAGCGAGACGACCAATCGCAGCAAGTTTTCCTCACGACCCATTCACCGGTTGTTCTCAGGGAGTTGTCGTCTGTTCAGTTATTCGCTTTGGGAGCGAGACGGTCTACGACGGCACAGATGCCGGGCGACGGCATGGAACTACGGACAGCCACGAAAACCACGCAGCATTGGATCGCTCCGTTGGGCCGCAGCGAAGCCGCACAAAAGACCTTGCGCACATGTGCCGAGGCATTCCTTGCACCGAGTGTCATCGTCTGCGAGGGAAAGACCGAGATAGGTCTCGTACGCGGCATCGATCTATGGTGTCAGGATAATAACCTACGCAGCGTCGTTGCGCAGGGGTGCCATTGGGCAGACGGCGGCGGTTCGAGCATGTTTGAGCGCGCCGAAATCTTTGCCGGCATGGGATATCGAACGGCCTTGTTCATGGACAGCGACGTAACTTATCCGCCCGAGAAGTACAGGTCTCTCCATGATAAAGGGGTGTCGGTATTTCGCTGGTCGGAAGGTCTGTCGACCGAAGCCGCGCTTTTCGCTTCGGTTCCGGCGGGAATAATCGGCCATTTGTTGGACATTGCCTGCGATTGGCGATCAGAGGACGCCGTTGATGCCAAGATCAGACACTTGAGCGGAGGAAAGTGGAGCCTCGCAATGTGCCGGACCAATTTCGGAGACCAAATGCGGGGCACGCTCGGGCAGGCTGCAGGGGACGGCAAGTGGTTCAAGGACATCGAGCCGGCGGAGCGTGTCCTGCGTCACGCTGTGTTCCCCGTCTGGGACCAAACCGTCGACCATCTCCGAACTCCGGTTAATGCACTCTGGCACTGGATCGCAGCCGCACCTTCCGCACTGCCAACCAGGTCCGCTTAGCATGGTCGATGTCGCATCCGTCCTGGCAGCAAGGCGAGGCCACGTGTCGGCCCCTGCCGGTTGCGGAAAGACAGAGCTCATCGGGCAGGTCTTGACCGCACCAACGCTCAAGCCGACCTTGGTCCTGACTCACACCACTGCGGGTGTCGCCGCTTTGCGGCAAAGACTTAGCCGGATGGGAATTCCGGCGTCCAGATACCGTTTGAATACAATTGCTGGTTGGGCATTGAATATAGTCTCGATGTTTCCGGAGCGCGCTGGCTACGCCCAAGACCCGCTTCTGCCGCCGGACTATCGACCGGTACAGACCGCCGTGGCCGAGTTGTGCGGGTCCGGTGACATCGCAGCCGAGCTCCGCGCCACCTACGGACGATTGCTGGTCGACGAATACCAGGACTGTTCGGTCGGCCAGCACGCGATGATCTGCGGGATTGCCGACTCCATCCCAACAGTGGTGTTCGGCGATCCGATGCAAGCGATCTTCGATTTCGCGGAGCCGCTCCCACATTGGGGAAATGACGTGGGAACGGCATTTCCGGAATTGGGCCAGCTCTCCACGCCATGGCGCTGGAACAGAGTGGGGGCCGAGCTACTGGGTACATGGCTGATGACGGTGCGTCAGATACTGGAAGCTGGAGGCAAAATCGACTTGAGGACCTGTCCGGGCTTCGTGGTGTGGAGTCCGATGCCCGGCGACGCGAATTTGGCCGTCATGGAACAAGTCCGCATCCAATACGATATCGCGCGGCGGTTTCCTGGCGAGAACATCCTGATCATCGGTGACTCAGTCCGCGCCGAGGCCAGACATACTTACGCAAGCCGTGCGCATGGCGTCGGCGTCGTCGAACGTGTCGATTATCCCGACGTGGTCGCCGCTGCTACGCAGATGCATGGCCTAATCGGTACGCCGCTGCTCGAAGCGTGCATCCGTTTCCTGATCCTGGTCATGACCAATGTATATGGCGACAAATTGAAGGCTCGTGTGGAGACAATCGCCGAAGGACGGCATCGAACACCGGCAACACCACAAGAGACCGCGGCAATGGCGCTGGCCTCCGGCGGAGGTTACGGCCTAGCGATCGAGTTTATGAAAAGCATGGCTGCGGACAAGGATCGACGCATCTACCGCTACAGTGCCTTCGATATGATGATCGAAGCATTGTCATCCGCTGCGACAGGCCATTCCACCATAATCGAAGCCGTCGCCGCCCTGAGGGAGAGGCAGCGGCACGCCGGCCGCAATGTCCCCGCCAAGGCCGTGGGCTCGACGCTGCTCCTGAAGGGGCTGGAGGCAGAGCACGCGGTCATCCTTGACGCCGATCGGCCCAACGGCGCTATGTCCGCCAAGCATCTGTACGTGGCGCTGACTAGAGGTGCACGGTCAATCCACGTGTTCTCGCGTAGTCCGGTGTTGCCTTAAGTGGTCAGAAGCCGTCCAGGCCATCTAGTGTTGCTGGCCCACGATTAAGAAATAGCTCGGCGCGAATCTCGCCAAATCTCTCACTAGAACGCCGAGCAGAGCCACTACGGTGGTTATGGTGGCGGCTTTCCGTCAGGCGCGCCTAGTAGCAGACAGGCCGCTCCGGGGCCGTTAGCCGTCTGTCCGCTTTTCGATCACGGTTGGCGATAAGCTGCCATTCAGCATCCGACCCCATTGCGGACAGCTGTAGGTGCGTCGCAAACTCCCAAAAGCAGACGTTTCGCATTTTCCGGCGGACGTCGACCCAGCGGCCTTCCCAGCTGTCAGGCGACCTACGGCAATTTACCGGCGTCGCCTTACGAGCGAGGTGGAGGCGGCTGACATCCTGAGCCTTTTCGATCTCGCCCTCGGCGACGAGGCAACCGTGCGCTTCCGGGCCTATGGCACGCCGGTTCCGGCTGCGTCGACAACGCTGACGTCGGCCTTGGCTTTCGTGTTGGCCGGTGGACTGCGTTCTCTCTCGGACAACGAATTGACCACCATCCTCACGGTCGGCCGCGAGAAGCGTCTGACCTGGCGGCAGGCCCGTTACCTTACCTGCCGGCACTACGATACGCCACCCGAGGACGATACGGATCCCTATCGCTACTATTTGAGCCTGGGCACGTTCAGCTTCGGCCACGTTTGTGATCTGTTCGCCGCAGCGGGCATACCCCACGCCATACATGCGGTGTCCGAGGCGCCATCACCTTCGGCGCCGATCGAGATTGACGCGACGGTAGCAATGCGCGAACACGGTGTGGCATCGCGCAGCTGACTCGACGAGTACGCTGGAGCCGCCGTCGCAGCCGGTACCCTCTACAGTGACCTATACGGACCGGGCGGTGGGGCTGGCCATCGCGTTGTCCCGGCGTTATGCCGTGCCCGACCGAAGGCAAGACAGGGATTCCGGAATGATCGTCAATGCGCCGACCGCTGATGCCCTAGACCGCGTCGCGCTGCGGCTTCATTTCCGGAGCTGGACCGAATTGATGGGCATCATCGAGGATTTCGCACTCAACTTCGAGTTTTTTGACCCCACCGGCCTGTCGGAGAACAAGGACTTGTGGGCGGAGGAATGGGCGGAATATCTCCAGGACTGTCAACCGGACCTGCAGTCGATCGCCAGCATCGTCCAGCAGGCCAACGAACTGGCGCTCAAGGCGCGGCTTTGCGCCGTTTCCCCGTTCCTGCTTCTGCTCAAGACCGATCCCAAATTCGCAAATGGAGCCGCCGACCTCGATTTTTCCGAATTGCGAACCCTCGATGCCGTCGATTTACCGGCCGCGGTGAACACCTTTTGCGCCAAGCGGCTCAGCGACGATTTCGTCCGCACCTATACCGAACTGAGATCTCTGCGTAACAAGGTAGTGCATCTGGGCGACGCCAGCGCCACTTTCACGCCGCAGGGTTTGATGAAGCTGATGGTCCGGCAATTCATCGAACTCTGGCCGAACCGGCAGTGGCTGACGGAATGGTTGGCGGTCGAGACGGGCTCTCGCTACGCGATCTTTCACGACGGACGTCACCAGTCCGCGCATGCCGAGGTTCTGCATCGCTGGGCGGATGCGGTACCCCTGATCCCCAAGAGCGATTTCAAGCAGCTGTTCGGTTACGCCAAGTCCCGTCGACGCTACCATTGTCCGATCTGCGCGGAAGCGGCACGCACGAAATGGTCGACGCCTTGGGAGGACACGGGATCGGCGACGGCGTTCCTAGACGGCGACGCCGGCCAGATCCACTGCGTCGCTTGCGGAGAACGTTTCGCGGTCGCGCGGGAAAGGTGTCGCGAATGCCCCGGTGACGTGATCGCGGCCGGTGACACCGATGCCGCCGGGTGCTGCCTGAGCTGTGGCTCTTTTGGCTGAATGGACGGCCATCGCCAAAGCCCGGAATCCGCCATTTTAGAGATCTAATTTGCCCTTTTCTTCAGAAAGGGCCGCGAGCGGCTCTCCCATGCCGGCATTCACATGCAGCTAGTCCTTCTCGCTTGGGGCTGTTCTCGCCAACAGCGGTATCTTATCTTGGCACAGCTTTTGTCAGCATATGGGGTACTGAACCATAAATGCTGACTGTCCGCTTCCCACCCCCGAGACGACACCGGTCGACCGCCACCGGAGTGGCAGCTAACGGGAAACCGAAAACGTTGCCGCAACGGCCGTTTTGAGGGCGCAAAGCTGACGGCGGCAGGCCGAGGCCATTATAGCCGATGCCGACCCCAAATCGGTCATCCAAGCCTCTCACCATGAATGGCAGCTTCAACCCCATTGCGGACGATCAGTATCCAACGTAATCCATCTGCATGCACACATGGCGCCCCGCATCTACAATCCGTTTCAAAGCTCTGGGACTGCAGTGGCGAGGCGACCGTCTCCTTGCATCTGAAGTTTATGATGATGCTGGGCGGCTGAAGGGCGTTCGCCCGCTTGGCGGCACCGTCGAGTTTGGTGAAACGGCCGAAGCGGCCCTCATCCGAGAGTTTCAGGAAGAACTTGGGATAGAGGTGAACATCGTAGGTGGCCCTACCTTCATGCAGAACATCTACACCCATGAAGGCGAACTTGGGCACGAGATACTGGCGATATTCGATGTGCAGTTTCCGCCGGACGCCTTTGCCGGACAGAGCCGCATCACATTCAACGAGGATAGCGGAGTGGGATGCTTCGCGGAGTGGTTTGCATTGGATAGGCTGGACGGGACAGGGCAGCCCCAGCTTTATCCTGCCGGCCTAAAAGCACACCTACTTAACGCGAAAAAAGCGGCAGCCTTGCCCATATAGCCGCCATTCGCTCCCACGCACCGATATGGCAGCTAACCACCCCATTCGAGACGCCGCCAGTCAGTCATGCGACTGGCGGCTTTCGGGAGGCCGACATGGCCGTCTGGGCCGCAGAAATGAGAGCGCTTAACCGCTGAGTTAACAACTCAACCAAACTCTCATTCCTGAGACCCTTTTCACTGCCAACTAAATTTCAGAGTCCAACTTACTTTGACCGCGTCCTCCTTGCACGGACAACCTTCAATTGCTCAGAGGTTCGGCGCTTCCGCGTCGGCGTTTGTGGCGCTGAGAAGTCGAGCCGCTCAAGACAGGACCAGTCCACGCCTTCCGGCAGCGGCTGGTTGGCTATCAAGCTAGCCTGTTTAGGAGTTAGCGATCGATACCGTCCGTGCACACTGTCCGCCTTGTGCCCGACCTGGTGCTGAACGAGATGCGGCGCGATCTGGTTGTCGAGTGCATCGTCAATTCGCCCCGCGCGTAGACCGTGGTAAGTGAATCGCGGCAACTTATGCTTGTCGATGATCTTCTGGATGACCCGGTTGACGCGCTTTTGCGCGGCGTCACCAGGATCAGCGCAAGCCATGAACTCGGGGAACATCGGCCCTGGCGCCTGTTGAGCCCAAGTGACAAACCCAGCTTCAACGAGCGCATTTGGCACCACAATGCACTCGCGCGATTCATTGGTCTTGAACGGGATCCTGGTCCAGACACCATTTTCATAGCGGTGAGTTTCGACCTCGATGACATACACATCATGCCAGCGGACCAACGCCTCGCGGCGAAGCGTTGCAAGGAGCGAGACCCGGCGCCCGGTCAAGGTACCCAAGGCCAACATCAGTGGCGTGGTGAGGCCCTCGGTATCGACTGCAACATTGAGGACGTAGTTGAGGGCGTGCGGTTCGGGCGCCTTGTGCTTAACGGGCGGCCTAGCGCGGTCCGGCACTCGAACGCGCGTGTTAGCAACGCGGTTCTGCTGGTCGTTGTCCTCGCAGCCACGGCCAATAATGGCCTTCAAATGGCTGATGCGGCCGTCACGTATCGACTTAGCTGCAAGCCCTTGGCCCTGCGCCTTCTTGTTGCGCGCGATATAGGTTTTAACATTCTCGTGGCGGTAGCTGTCGCTGGACGACGCATTCGGTGAAAGCCATGAAATTTCGTTGGCATATTCCTGCAGGTCTACGCGGCGGTAAGAACCGATCGGCCGATCGCCGACAATGGCAATGAACTCCGCGCCGACCTTTTCGTAGATACCTTCCAACTCCGACTTCGGCCCCTTGCGCTTGATGACCTCCGCGATCTGGTTTTTTAGGACGGCGCTGAAGAGCGGACCGTCATTGACGGGTGCCACGCCGATCGATTGCATCGTGCGCAGGGCTGCCGTCAGCTCGGCGATCCTGTCGGGTTGCGCGAGAAGTTCGTCGATGGGTTTTACAATCTCGTCCGCTGACACGTTTTCGTCTACAGGCTTTAGATCGGTGGCCGCCTTAGCGATCTGTGGAACCAGTAAGGCCGCGGCGTAAATTTCTTCATGGCGGATGGCCTGGTTGGCGAAAAGCCCCTTACCCGTAACTCGATCGTGACCAATCTGCGCCAGAACATCGAAGATGCTCTCGATCAGCTCACTATTTTCGGTCACAGTCGGCGCCGCGAGCGCATCAAATCCCTTTAACGTGGGCGTGACCATTTTCATCCAGTCTATCGTAGCGTCGCGTGCCGCCTGGGGTGACATGGGAGATTTTTTGTTCAAGCGTTCGACCTCAGCAATTGCACTATGCACGGACGAGACGACGGAAAAGGCTTTCCGCCGCGCATCGATCGCGGGCATTGCAGGTATGGTCAGTCGGATCGGTGAAAGACACAAGCTCGGATCGAGGGTGACAGGCAAGCGAACCTGAACCTGCCAGCCGGCGTTCTTTCGTCTAAGATATGGAAGAGGCATTTTTCCGGTGTACTTTCTGGTGTACAACCGGCGCGCTGCAGCAAAGAAAATGCTGGAAAATCAATCGCATACGAAAAGTGGCGGAGAGGAAGGGATTCGAACCCATTTCCACCGTAAGCCATTGCCCCGAAACACAAAAAGGACAATCAAGACTCGTCACTGTGACGGTCAAGTGTGACAGTATAGGTCCAGCAACTCGCGTGCAAGCAGCGGCTAAGGTTGGTTTTCGTGCCGCCGTCCCTGCTGAATTTGTTGCGTGCTGTAGCCGCCTTGGACCAGTTGTTCGTTAGGTACCGCTTATCGACAAAGTCTGCGCTACGTGCGGACTATTTGGTGAGACGTATTGAAACGAAGAAGTCTGCCCCACCTAGAAACAGCAGCATCGAGGCATCGCGCCTTTTACCGATCACGACAGATAACTCTTGGCGGTGGACATGACGCGCCGTCCGCCTACTGTGCTTACACCTACTGCCGCACCGCTCCATCCATCTATTTCCGTTATAGCTGAAAGGCCGGTCTTCAGCGTTCCCAACCAAATTTCGGTCTGCAAAACATCGTCTAACAAAAGTGGTCTGCCCCCTGAAAAGTGGTCCTCCCTGAAGTAGGCTATTGAGCCGCTAGAGAGGACGTTGGAATGCCCCAGAAGAAGCACAAGCCCGAAGAGATCGTCGCCAAGCTACGCCAGGTTGATGTTC
>NZ_JABBDZ010000025.1:0-27466 GCF_012847305.1 Devosia sp. MC1541 | reverse complement strand
GCGTAGAAAGTGCGATCACGGCTTACCGCTTGGCCCTGCAGGCTGTGGGTGAGATCGGGGCCATCTTTACCGATGCCAACTCTTGTTACGCACTCGCTTTCAAGCGCAATGGCGTGACCGTGCCACACCTGGAAACAAAGGCGCAAACCCACCTGATTGAGTCCTCAAATTCCTCAATCAGGGACAATCTTGCGCGGTTCAATCGGCGGACAAAGCGCGTCTCCAAAACAGTGCAGATGCTCGAGATTACGCTCAATCTGTTCTTCAACAGGCACCTCATAAAGAGTCCCAAATGAACAGTCCCCTCCCCTTGAGGGGGAGGGATTGAGGGGGGGGGATTGAACGCTGACTTTGGATGAAATCGCGCCGCCCAAAGCTCCACGCCTTCGCCCGCACTGCACCCGAGCCCGAGCGCTCTCTCCCCTGAGCCACCATCCCTCCACAACACCGCTCTACCTCCCTTCCCTTGAGGGGGAGGGAGGTGGGGTGATGGCTAGGCACCAGCACGCGCGTTTTGCCGAACAGCCCCACAAACCCCCAACAAAAAAGGCGCTCAAGGCGCCTCTTTCAAATCCCAATTCTAACTCGCCTCAGTTTGGCGCGTAGAAAATATGGCTATCCACCGCTGCCACCTGATGGAAGGTGTTTGCCCAAGATGGGCGCACGGCAGTGGTGTGGTAGTAGAGTGTCTTGCCCGGAACAGCGCCGATCTCTTTGCCGATGGCAAATTTCTTATAGATGGTCTGGGCAAGATCCTGCGAGTTCGCCCATGCGCGGCGTTCGGTTGGGGTATCGTCACGACCATCGCAAGCGAAGGTGAACTGGCAACGATAAAGACCCTTGTTGGCGTTCTGATAGATCACGCCGCACAGCGAACCCGGGAACTTGCCCGAACGCGCGCGGTTGACGATCACATTGGCCACAGCCTGCTGGCCGCTTGCGGTTTCGCCACGGGCTTCGTGGTAAATCGCCTGTGCGAGGCATTCGCGTTCCGCATTGGCAGTCGCCAGACGCTTCTCGGTCGGCTGATAGCCATTTTCGAGATAGGACGCGAGGATGTCGCTCGAAACGGTGTTCTTGGACACTGGCACCGGAGCGGTAAAGCTCGCGATGGCCGAAAGCGCGGTGTGGGGCTCGCCGACAGAGCCGCGCGAAATATAGCCCATCAGCACGTCATCGGTCAGCTCAGCCTGTGGGCCAGCCAGTGTTACCGAAACGGAGCGCAGCTCTTGCTGGCGCTTGGCATAATTGGCAACGAGCGCTTCGGTCAGCGGCTGTTCACCCGGACGGATGTTCAGCGTCGCGCCCAGAGCGGGTTGCTGGCGCAGCTCGGTCAATGCTTCAGGAATGGTGTGCGGAAGGGTAACTCCGGTCTCGGCGCGGGCCGGCGAAAAGGTAACGAGCAAAGTGAGCGCAAAGGCGCCAACGGCGAGAGCGGCTGAAAACGCTCGGGTCGAATTTTGCTGCCAGCTTTTCTTCAAAGCCCCGTCCTTATCCCTGAGCCCAGCCGGTCGTTGCCGGTGAGCCTTCTCCGTGTCCGCCTAAGCGGCCATCGGTCGTTGTCCTTACACTAGCCAAGGATGGCGCCCGATGGAAGTCGAAATTTACGGCTGCTTAACCATAGCAATTAGCAACTTAAGCTATAGTTAAAGGCCCGAAGGCCTTATGGAAACCTTTGATTTCGCTGAGTTTTAGGGATGCTGAATGAGGGCTTACGCTATTCGATAAAGATTTATCTATTACCGAAAATGGTTAATCCGGGCGACGCCCGGATTCCCCTTATTCGCCGTGGAATGCCGCACGATGAACGTGGTTTAGGCTTTCCATCACAGACACACCCAGCCTGTGGATATGTTCATCGGGGCCGACCATGTCCGGCACCATAATCGTCTGCATACCGGCTGCGTGGGCCGCGCGGACGCCAACATTGCTGTCTTCGAGCGCCAGGCACAGCGTCGGATCGACACCAAGGCGCTTGGCTGCAAGCAGATAGGGTTCTGGGTCGGGCTTGGGGTTCATGACATCGTCGCGGGTGACGATGGTATCAAACAGATCAATCAGCCCCGAGCTCGCCAAATGGTGGTGCGCATGCTTGCGCGATGAGGAGGTCGCGACCGCTGTTGGAATGCCGCGCTCGCGAATCTCACGGAGAAACTCGATTGCACCGGCCTTCACCGGCACCCCATCCGCGCCCATGACATCGATCATCTCAAGGCATCGGTTGTTGAAGGTCTCGTAAGAGAATTCCTTCCCATACGAGTGCTGCAACCACAGCTTGGTGTGCTCGTTGCTCGATCCAACCATGCCGCGATGGATATCATGGGTCATGACATAGCCAAGCTCATCGGCCACTTCATAGACGATGGTCTTAAAGAACATCTCGGTGTCGAGCAGGGTGCCGTCCATGTCGAAGATGGCGGCTTGAAAGGGCGTCAGGCGAATACTATCGAGATCAGGCATCATAGATTGCGCTATATGCTGAAATTTGCCGATACGGAAGCGACAGCTGTGCAAGCCCGACCTGCGTGTCGAACTCAACCCCTCGTGCGAGCATTGGTAGAGCATGACCCAGTTTAGACCCGTGCAAACGCACCAGGCCCTTGGCAATGCCTTCTTTGATCGCGTCGCTCCTGCCGATTTTCCAAAAACCATTCTGCGCCACCGCGATCAGCGGTGGGCCGAACGCATTGGCTTGGACGCACTCAGTGATTCCAAATGGTTAGATCATTTTGGTCGGTTTGAGCCGTTTGAAGGATCGTTTCCCGAACCCTTGGCGCTGCGCTATCACGGCCATCAGTTCCGGTCATACAACACCGATCTCGGCGACGGGCGGGGGTTTTTGTTTGCCCAATGCATCGATCCGGTTGATGGGCGCCTTCTCGATTTCGGCACCAAAGGCTCGGGCAAAACCCCATGGTCGCGCGGCGGCGATGGTCGCCTGACGCTCAAGGGGGGAGTGCGCGAAGTGCTCGCTACCGAGATGCTCGAAGCCCTGGGCGTCTATACGTCAAAAAGTTTCTCGCTGGTCGAGACGGGCGAGCAATTGCATCGCGGCGATGAGCCGTCCCCGACGCGCTCGGCAGCGCTGACACGCCTCAGCCACAGCCATATTCGCCTCGGCACCTTCCAGCGCTTTGCCTATTTCGACGATAAGGAAAATCTCCAGCGTTTGGTGGATCACACCATCGCCCACTATTATCCAGACCTCGCCGAGGCTGAAGATCGCGCGGCGGCATTGCTCGAACGCGTCGTCGCCGAAGTCGCGCGCCTTGGTGCGCAATGGACCGCCGCCGGCTTTGTCCATGGCGTTCTCAATACCGACAATATCAACATCACCGGCGAAAGCTTTGACTACGGCCCGTGGCGGTTCATTCCAACCTATGACCCCACCTTCACCGCTGCCTATTTCGACGAAACTGGGCTTTATGCCTTTGGTCGCCAGCCCGACACGCTCGCCTGGAATTTGACCCGTCTCGCCGAATGCCTCGTCCCGCTGTCGTCGATCGAAAAGCTAGAGCCCGCGCTCAACACCATTTGGCCGCAGTTCCGCGACCAATTGGGCCGTCAGGTGCTCCGCCGCCTCGGCCTAAAACCGCGTGACGTGGACGACGGCACTGCCTTCGTTGCCGCCATGTTCGCCTTCCTCACGGCCAGCAAAGCACCATATGAGCAATTCTTCTTTGATTGGCGCGGTGGCGTCTTGAGCTTTGATCGCGCCGCGGCCAGCCCCAGTGCAGATCTTTACGCCAGCGAGGCCTTCCGCCCGTTCGCCGATCTTTTGGAGCGCTATGGGCCATCGGATGATGTGAACCTCGGTCACGCCTATTTTGCCCAGAAAAAGCCGCGCACCATGCTCATCGATGAGGTGGAAGCCATCTGGGCCCCCATTGCGCAGAGCGATGACTGGTCACTCTTTCATCAAACGCTGCAAGACATTGCCCAGATGCGCGCCGCCTACAACGTCATCGTTTAGATCTGCGACGTACAAGCCCTTGTTGCGTCTTCCCGGACCTGCATAATGTGGTCAGGGAGGACTACAACAATGCCGATTTATGCACTTGATGGCGTCGCGCCCAAAATCGACCCTGAGGTCGCCTGGATCGCGCCAACTGCTGTTCTGGTGGGCGATATTGTTGTCGGGGCCGATGTCGGCATTTGGTTCGGCGTTGCCGCCCGCGGCGACATTGAGCGCATCACCATTGGTCGGCGCACCAATATTCAAGAGAATAGCGTTCTGCATACCGATACCGGTCATCCGCTGGTGATCGGCGAGAATGTCACCATTGGCCACGCTGCCATTGTTCATGGCTGCACCATTGGCGACAATTCACTCATTGGCATGGGCGCAACCGTGCTCAATGGTGCGGTCATTGGCAAAAACTGTCTCATCGGCGCCAATGCCCTCATCACCGAGGGTAAGATTATCCCTGACAATTCCATGGTTTTGGGCGCGCCGGGCAAAGTCGTTCGCGACATCGATGCCGAAGGCGTCGCCGCGCTCGCCGCATCGGCCGAGCGCTATGTGCAAAATGCACGGCGCTACGCCCAAGGGTGCCGCCCAATTTCACCCGACGAACCAAACTTCGAGCCCGCTTGACGTAAAGGGCAAGGGGGCTTGCCGCAAACGCATCAGTTCGCCGCTTGGGACCTGACCTTGGAGAGGTCTATGCTCAAGCAAATAGTTTTATTGCCGGAAGAGGAGCCAGCATGAAGACCCACGAAGTACGCACCTATAAATCGGCTGAGCATCTTCCTCGCGAGGACCAATTGGCGTGGAAGCTCGCCAGTGTTGCCACCGACCCGGTCGCCCTCGACGCCGATGTCATTGAGATGATCGGCAATCGTATCATCGACAACGCTTCTGTGGCCGCCGCCTCGATTGCGCGCGGTCCCATTCGTTCGGCCCGGGCTCAGGCCTTGGGTCACCAATCCCCGCGCGGCGCGCAGGTTTTTGGTCTGCCCGAAAATGTCAAAGTCTCGCCCGAATGGGCCGCTTACGCCAACGGCGTGGCCGTGCGCGAACTCGACTTCCACGACACCTTCCTCGCCGCTGACTATTCCCACCCCGGCGACAATATCCCGCCCATTCTCGCGGTGGCGCAGGCCAAGGGTCTCGATGGACAGGCTCTGCTGCGCGGCATTGCAGCGGGCTATGAAATTCAGGTCGATCTCGTAAAGGGCATCTGCCTGCACGAACACAAGATCGACCATATCGCCCACCTTGGCCCTTCGGCTGCTGGTGGCATTGGTGCGCTTTTGGGGCTCTCAACCGAAATCACCTATCAGGCGATCCAGCAGGCGCTCCACACCACCACCACCACGCGCCAGTCGCGTAAGGGCGAGATTTCCACGTGGAAGGCTTATGCCCCTGGCTTTGCGGGCAAAATGGCCATTGAAGCGGTGGACCGTGTCATGCGCGGCGAAGGCGCTCCTTCTCCAGCCTATGAAGGCGAAGACGGTTTTATCGCCTACCTCCTCTCCGGCCCATCTGCGCGTTACTACGTGCCGCTGCCGGAAAAGGGCGAAGCCAAGCGCGCCATCATGGATACCTACACCAAGGAATATTCGGCTGAATATCAGAGCCAGGCGCTTATCGATCTGGCCAAGCGCATGGGCGCCAAGATTGCCGACTTCTCCAAGATCAAATCGATCCTGATCAAGACCAGCCATCACACCCACTATGTCATCGGCACGGGTGCGAACGATCCGCAGAAGATGGACCCTAAAGCGAGCCGCGAAACGCTCGACCACTCCATCATGTATATTTTTGCGGTGGCGCTCGAAGATCGCGGTTGGCACCACGTCAAGAGCTACGCTCCCGAACGCGCCAACCGTCCGGAAACAGTCGCTCTCTGGCACAAGATCACCACCGAAGAAGACCCGATCTGGACCAAGCGTTATCACGCCAAGGGCGAAGACATGGCCTATGGTGGTCAGGTCATCATCACCATGGAAGATGGCACAACGCTCGTTGATGAGCTTGGCGTCGCGGATGCACACCCCAATGGCGCACGTCCCTTTAGCCGCCCGAACTACATCGAAAAGTTCCGCACGCTCTGCGAAGGCATCGTCTCGAAAGAGGAGCAGGATCGCTTCCTCGCTCTTGTCGAGCGTCTGCCCAGCCTTACCGCTGCAGAAGTGCGCCAGCTTAACTTTGTGGTGACGACGGACCAGCTCGGTCCTGAAGCTCCTGCCGGCATTTTCTGAGGGAGGACGTCATGGAAACGACGTTCAAACCGAAGAAATCCGTTGCTCTCTCAGGTGTTTCCGCTGGCAACACCGCCCTGTGCACCGTTGGGCGCACAGGCAACGATCTTCATTATCGCGGCTATGACATTCTCGACCTCGCAGAAACCTGCGAGTTCGAGGAGGTGGCGCACCTTCTGGTCCACGGCACTCTGCCAACGGTCTCTCAGCTCGCCGCCTATAAAACGCGTTTGAAGGCCATGCGTGGACTGCCTCTGGCCGTCCGCCAATCGCTCGAAGCCCTGCCAGCCGGTGCCCATCCCATGGATGTCATGCGCACCGGCGTATCAGTCATGGGCTGCACTCTGCCAGAGCCGAGCGATCACAACACGGCCGACGCCCGCACCATTGCCGATCGCCTTATGGCCAACCTCGGCTCGATCCTTCTCTATTGGTATCACTACGCCAATAATGGTCGCCGCATCGAGGTTGAAACCGACGACGACAGCATTGGTGGTCATTTTTTACACCTCTTGCATGGAAAAGCTCCAAGCCAAGAGTGGGTAAAAGCCATGCATGTTTCGCTCATTCTCTATGCCGAGCATGAGTTCAATGCCTCGACCTTCACCGCCCGCGTCATCGCAGGCACAGGCTCGGACATGTATTCGTCCATCGCTGGTGCAATTGGCGCGCTGCGCGGTCCAAAACATGGCGGGGCCAACGAAGTCGCTTTCCAAATTCAAGAGCGCTACGCCTCGGCCGATGCAGCCGAAGCCGATATCCGCAAGCGCGTTGAGAATAAGGAAGTTATCATCGGCTTTGGTCACCCGGTCTACACGGTCTCCGATCCGCGCAATGTCGTCATTAAGCGCGTCTCCAAAGCACTCGCTGAGCAAGCCGGGGCGAAACGCCAGTTCGATATCGCCGAGCGTATCGAAACGGTGATGATGGACGCCAAGAAAATGTTCCCGAACCTCGATTGGTTCTCGGCCGTTTCTTACAATCTCATGGGCGTTCCAACGGCCATGTTCACCCCGCTCTTTGTCATTGCGCGCACCTCCGGCTGGTCCGCTCACGTCATCGAGCAGCGTCAGGACGGCAAGATCATTCGCCCTTCGGCCAATTACATCGGCCCCGAAGATCTCAAGTTCGTGCCGCTCAAAGATCGCAAGGAGGCTTGAACCATGCCTTATCTCATCAGTGCTGAACTCCCGCGCGAAAGCGCGGGTTCTCGCTTCCGCGCCCTCCTGGATCGTCCGCAAATCCTCCAGCTTCCAGGCGCACACAATGGCCAAGCCGCCATTCAGGCCCGTAACGCGGGCTTTGAAGGGCTCTATCTTTCAGGCGCGGCCATGACCGCGTCGATGGGTATTCCCGATCTCGGCATAATCACCGTCGATGAAGTCTCCTTCTTCATCCGCCAGATTGCTCGGGCCTCCGGCCTGCCGCTCTTGGTCGACGGCGACACGGGCTATGGCGAAGCGCTCAATGTCATGCACATGGTCCGCTCTTTTGAAGAAGCCGGGGCAGGGGCAGTCCACCTAGAAGACCAGCTGCTGCCGAAAAAATGCGGCCACCTCAACGATAAAAAACTTGCCGATGCCCATGACATGGCGGCCAAGGTTGCCGCTGCTGCCAAGGCGCGCCGCGATATGGTCATCATCGCCCGCACCGACGCTGCTGGCAGTGAAGGCCTTGATGGTGCCATCGCCCGCGCCAAGCTTTACGTCGAAGCCGGGGCTGATGCGATTTTCCCGGAAGCGCTCACCACCATCGACATGTTCCGCGACTTCGCCAAGGCGATGCCGGGCGTTAAGCTTCTGGCCAACATGACCGAATTTGGCCGCACGCCCTATCAGACGGCGTCTGAATTTGAGGCTCTGGGCTATTCCATGGTCATCTGGCCGGTGTCGTCTTTGCGCGTCGCCAACAAGGCGCAGGAAAAGCTTTACGCCACCATCAAGCGCGATGGCGGCACCAAGGCCATGCTGCCTGAGATGCAGACGCGCCAAGAACTCTACGACGTCATTGGCCTGCACGACTATGAAGCGCTCGACGCCTCAATTGTTAAAACCATCGTCCCTACAGCGCTCTAAGACCAGATGTGGTCCCGAGTTAAGTCAAAAATCGTTTGAATCTATTAATCTGATGATGATCTACTTCCCCTCGTCGCTTTGAGCGGGGTGGGGAAATTTCAAGCAAAACCGGAATGAAATACTCCCGGAAGCTGATTGGTTGGCATCGCATTGTTGTGGTGCCGATCCTTATTGCTCTGGCACTTCTTGCTGTCTTTGCGTTTCTTATTGAACAGCAAAATCAACAGATTGCCGAAACGCGTATGCGCGCGGAATATATTTCAAAGCTCTCGGTCATTCGCACCAAGCTGGAAAGCAATATTCAGAGCAATCTCCAACTGCTCAAAGGCATGGCCTCCGCCCTTGCAGCCGATGTTGAGCTGGACGAAAGCCGCTTTCGGCAATTGGCAGCGGCGACGCTCGACGGCAATAGCCAAATCCGCGCGGTTACCTTAGCCCCTGACATGGTGGTGCGCTGGGCCTATCCGCGCACGGGCAATGAAGACTCCATCGGCTTTGATTACCGCACCTCGCCCGAGCAATGGCCTGCGGTTCAGCGCATGCTCACCAGCGGTGAGTCCCATTTTGTCGGCCCCCTGGCTTTGGTGCAAGGCGGCGTTGGTTTCGTCGCTCGTTACCCCATTTTTGATGCCAATACGGCGCGTCTGTGGGGCATTGTCTCAGCCGTCGTTGATGGTCCAAGGCTGCTCATGGCGAGCGGTATTATCGAAAACCGCGACTTCGACCTCTCCCTCACGCTCTACACGCGCGAGCAGCCGAGCGGGCAGCGCATCTTTGGTCAGGACCTCTCCCCGCGCAATCCGGTCTATGCCGATGTCAATCTCACCGATGGCCAGTGGCGCTTTGCCGTTGTGCCCAAGAACGGTTGGGTTCCAAACGCCGCTGCCACATGGGCCTTGCGCGTCATGTTGGGCATTGCCGGCGCGCTGATTTTGCTGCCCATTCTCCTCACCGGTCGCATGGTGCAACAGCGCCAAAACCATATCCGCGAGATCGCCGACCACGCCCAAGAGCTGGACGCGCTGACGCGTCGTTTCCACTTGGCCTTGGATGTGTCCAAGGTTGGCGTCTGGGAGATCGATCTCGAAAGCGGGCTCGAGACTTGGGATGCCCGCACAAATTTTCTCTATGGCACGCCCAATGATGGCAAGCCGCGACGCAATGAGGATTGGCTGGCCGCGGTCCACCCAGAAGACCGCGAACGCGCCAGCAGTGATTTTAAGGACATGGTCTCCGAGGGGCGATCAGAGTCCACCTATCGCGTGGTCAGGCCAGACGGCGGCATTCGCTACGTTCGCTCGGTTGGCGCCTTCTTCCGCGAAGAAGGCCGGTCCGACGCGATTATCGGGGTGAATTTTGACATCACCGCCGACGTCGAAATGCATCAGGCCCTGCTCAACGCCAAGAGCCTCACCGAGGCGCGCAATAAGGATCTCGAAGCGGCGCGTATTTCCATCGAACACAACGCGCTCCACGATAGTCTTACCGGCCTGCCGAACCGTCGTTACCTCGACGACATGCTCAAGCAACATCTGCAGGACGGCTATTATGGCGCCGGATCGATTGCGCTCCTCCATATCGATCTCGACCGCTTCAAGCAGATCAACGACACACTAGGCCATGCGGCAGGCGATGCCATGCTGGTCCACGCCGCCGAAGTGCTGCGCTTCAACTGCCACGATACCGATTTTGTTGCCCGCATTGGCGGGGACGAATTTGTCATCGTCTCCAGCGCTGGCGCGAGCGATGATCGTCTCACTGCCATGGCCGACAAGATCGTGCACGAAATGCGCAAGCCGGTGCTGCATGAAGGGCACGAATGCCGCTTTGGTGTGAGCGTCGGGCTTGCCGTCAGCCGCTCAGCCAATACCGATGTGAAACAGCTGCTGATCAATGCCGACATCGCCCTCTATCGGGCTAAGGCGCGCGGGCGCAATCGCTATGAGTTCTTCACCCAGGAGCTACAGAGCGAGGTCATCAGTTCCAAGCGCATCGCTGACGAAATCCTCAGCGGCCTCGAAAACCATGAGTTTATCGCCTTTTATCAACCGCAGGTCGATGCCCGCACCTTGGCCGTCACCGGCGTTGAAGCGCTGGTGCGCTGGCATCACCCCACCGAGGGCCTGTTGACGCCCGACCGCTTCATGCGCATCGCCGATGAACTCAATGTCGTCAGCGCGCTGGATTCTCTGGTGCTGCGTCAAGTGCTGGCAGATCTCAAGCGCTGGGACGCTATCGGGCTACACGTGCCCCATGCTTCGGTGAACGTGTCTTTGCGTCGCCTCAATGATGAGACCTTGGGCGATAGCCTCAAGGCGCTGGACATCGAGCCGGGGCGCATTGCCTTCGAGCTGGTGGAATCCATCTATCTCGATGAAAGCGACAGCGTCGTCTCGTTCAATATCGAGCGCATTAAGCAGCTCGGTATCGATATTGAAATCGATGACTTCGGCACCGGATACGCCTCCATCGTCTCTTTGCAAAAGCTGCGTCCGCGCCGCCTCAAAATCGACCGACAATTGGTCGCCCCCATCGTCGACAGCCTGAGCCAGCGCCGCCTCGTTGACTCCATCGTCGACATTGGCAAATCCATGGACATCGATATCGTCGCCGAAGGCGTCGAGACCATGGAACACGCAGCGGTCTTGCGAGACCTCGGTTGCGATATTCTTCAGGGCTATGCCCTAGGCCGCCCAATGTCGCGCGAAATGCTGGAGAGCTTCCTGCGCACACCAGCGCTGCGCCACACTGGATAACGCCCGGCCGATGTCGGGATATAAACAAATCTTTATATCCCGATTGATCCGTGCCTTTCCATTCCGTATAGGAATGACAAAACCTTTCTCCTGTGGAGCCGACCCATGACAAACCCAGCGACTGAATATTCGGTCAAGGACATCTCTCTTGCAGATTTCGGCCGCAAGGAGCTCAGCATTGCCGAGATCGAAATGCCGGGCCTGATGGCCATTCGCTCTGAATATGCTGCTGCTCAGCCGCTCAAGGGCGCGCGCATTGCGGGCTCGCTGCACATGACCATTCAGACCGGCGTGCTGATCGAGACCCTCGTTGCTCTCGGCGCGGACGTACGTTGGGTGTCGTGCAATATCTTCTCGACCCAGGATCACGCTGCTGCTGCCATCGCCGCTGCTGGCATTCCTGTGTTCGCGCACAAGGGCGAAACCCTCGAAGAATACTGGGAATTCACCGACCGCATGATGGATTGGGGCAATGGCGAAACCCCAAATATGATCCTCGACGACGGTGGCGACGCGACCATGTACGTGCTCGTTGGCGCCAAGGCTGAGAAGGACATTTCTGTTCTCGACAAGCCAGGTTCGGAAGAAGAAGAAATCTTCTTTGCCACCATCCGTAAGCGCCTCGCCAAGTCCCCGGGCTTCTTCTCCAAGATCCGCGATGCCATCCGCGGCGTTTCGGAAGAAACCACCACGGGCGTTCTGCGTCTCAATCAGCTGGCCGCTAAGGGCGAACTGCCGTTCCCAGCGATCAACGTCAATGACTCGGTCACCAAGTCCAAGTTCGACAACAAGTACGGCACTCGTGAATCGCTCGTTGACGCGATCCGTCGCGGCACCGACGTGATGCTCGCTGGCAAGGTCGCCATCGTTTGCGGCTATGGCGATGTGGGCAAGGGTTCGGCTGAATCCCTGCGTGGCGCTGGCGCCCGCGTGCTCGTCACCGAAGTCGATCCGATCTGCGCGCTGCAGGCGGCTATGGAAGGCTTTGAAGTCGTCACCCTCGAAGACGCTGCGCACCGCGCCGACATCGTCGTCACCGCCACTGGCAATCGTGACGTCTTGATGGTCGATGACATGCGCAAGCTCAAGGACATGGCCATTGTCTGCAACATCGGCCACTTCGACAACGAAATCGACGTGCTCGGTCTGCGCAACTTCAAGTGGACCAATGTTAAGCCACAGGTCGATCTGATCGAGAAGCCAGATGGCAGCCGCCTGATCCTTCTCTCCGAAGGGCGCTTGGTAAACCTTGGCAACGCCACCGGTCACCCAAGCTTTGTGATGTCGGCATCCTTTGCCAACCAGACCCTGGCTCAGGTCGAACTCTGGACCAAGGGCGAAACCATGGCCAAGGCCGTTCACGTGCTGCCAAAGCACCTCGACGAGAAGGTCGCTGAATTGCACTTGGCCAAGCTCGGCGCAAAGCTCACCAAGCTCAACAAAACCCAGGCTGACTACATCGGCGTCGATGTCGACGGCCCATTCAAGTCCGGCGAATACCGCTACTAATTTTCGGTTCTGCCACCAGATATGAGAAAGCCCGCTTCGGCGGGCTTTTTTATGGGTAAGACATGGTAAACCTTATCTAAATTTTAAGCCGCAGTTGAAATGTCTGAGTGAGCGTAAGCCCCACCCGCCTCTCTCCCTGAGACTATCCATGTTCGATCGCCTTCTCGGCAGCATCTCGCGCCGAATGTATATCCTTCTTGCCCTGTTCATCGTTGGCTTTGTCGGCGTAATCGGGTTCCAGCTCAGCCACACCCGCACAAACCTCACCGAACTCAAGAAAACCGAAATTCGCAGCGTCGTTGAAGCGGCTGTTTCAGTGCTCGGCTCCTATGAAGCCCGCGTTCAGTCTGGCGAGATGACGCTCGAAGACGCGCAGGCGGAAGCGCTGCGCTCGGTGAGCGCCATGCTCTATTCCGGCGACGATTATGTCTTCGTGGTCAGCCATGACTACGTCATGTTGGCCAACACCAATCCCAATGTCGTCAACACCAATATGCGCGACCGTACAGATTCGCGCGGCAAGCGCTTCATCGAGGAATATACCGATGGTGCGCGCCTCCAAGGCTCGATCTTCACCACTTTTGGCTTCAATCCAAACGATGAAGAAGGCGCAGAAGTCGATAAGCTGACCTATGTTCAGAACTTCGCGCCTTGGGGCTGGGCCGCCGGTACCGGCGTGCTCCAGACGGATATTGAAGAGCTTTATTGGCAAGAAGTCATCAGCAGCACAACCATCGCCCTAGCGCTGATTGCCGCCTCGACAGTGCTCGGCTGGTTGATCGCACGTAGCCTTACCCGTCCAATCAATCGCCTGTCTGAGCAGATGGCTGAGATGACCGATGGCAAGTTCGATCTGGTCATTGAAGGCGTGACGCGTCACGACGAGATCGGCGCTATGGCTCGCTCGGTGGAAGTGTTCCGCCAGAACGGCCTAAAAGTCTCGCAAATGACCGAAGCGGAGGCCGCGCGCATTATTCGCGATCAGGCTGCGCGTCAGTCGATGATGAGCGACCTGCAAATCGCCTTCGGCGAAGTTGTCGACGCAGCGGTGGACGGTGATTTCACGCGTCGTGTTGCGGCGAACTTCCCGGATCATGAGCTCAACATGTTGGCCGCCTCGGTCAATACGCTGGTTGAAAGCGTTGAACGCGGCGTCGTCGAAACCGGCGAAGTTCTCGCCGCTCTGGCCAACACCGATCTCACCTCGCGTATGCGCGGCGAACATCGCGGTGCTTTTGCCAAGCTCAAGAACGACGTCAACGAAGTGGCCGATAAGCTCACCATGATCGTCACGCAACTGCGCGGCACATCGGGCACCCTCAAGTCGGCGACCAGCGAAATCCTCGCGGGCGCTAATGATCTGTCTGAGCGCACCACCCGTCAGGCAGCGACGATTGAACAGACTTCTGCGGCCATGGAACAATTGGCACAGACGGTCACCGAAAACGCCACCAAGGCACATGACGCAAGCGCTAAGGCTGGCACGGTTTCTGTCGCCGCCGAACAGGGCGGTGCGGTTATGGGCGATGCCAATGAGGCCATGGCCCGCATCACCGAGTCCTCGGCCAAGATTTCCAACATCATTGGCATGATCGACGACATCGCATTCCAGACCAATCTTCTGGCACTCAACGCTTCGGTTGAAGCCGCGCGTGCTGGCGAAGCTGGTAAGGGCTTTGCTGTTGTCGCGGTTGAGGTTCGCCGCTTGGCCCAGAGCGCTGCAACCGCGTCTGCAGATGTCAAGGTGCTCATCGACCAGAGTGCCGCCCAGGTCTCCACCGGCACACGCCTTGTCTCCGATGCTGCCGCTAAGCTTGTCGGTATTCTCGATGGCGTTCGCGCCAACACAGTCCTGCTCGATGCCATTGCGCGTGCCAGCGGCGAACAGGCTTCGGCCATCGCCGAGGTCAACACCGCAGTGCGTCAGATGGATGAGATGACCCAGCACAATGCGGCGCTGGTTGAAGAGATCAACGCCTCGATTGAGCAGACCGAAGAACAGGCCAATGAGCTTGATCGGATCGTCGATGTCTTCCAGGTAGCCGGTGCAGACCCGGCGCGAAAGGCCGCGATGAACTATCTCGGTCATGCGGTTGAGCCGCGCGCGGCCCGTCCAAAGATTGCGACAAAACACACACAACGCGAAGCAACGAACGACTGGACCGCGTTCTGAACTCAGCTATAAACGCTGGTAGATCTCAGATTTTCCGGCGCTTAGCTCGAAAAATACATGTGAAAGCCCGGGTGATTTGCCCGGGCTTTTACGTTTCGTAAAGGTTTCTGTTTCGTTCACAGTCAAGTGCATTCCTTGCCATTTGCCCGCTCCTCACAGGCAGGAAGACTCTTTTGCCCGATTCCGACCACGGCTAATGTCAGGGTGATTCGGATACTTTGATTTTAAGTGTTCGGATCAGCGAGCGGCAGGAGAGCCATTCTCCGCGTAGGCCGCCGCCAAAGCAGTAAATGCATACTGGCCCCTGTGGGTCGGACCTTGGCGCAACGAACACATGAGGCTTGGCATGGTGCCGGAACGATTCCGGAAACACTTGGGATTCGCAGCACTTAGCGCTGCCCCTCTGTCTCTGCTCGCCGCAGCTCCGGCTGTCGCTCAGAGCGGTGTTCCGGTCAGTCTCGGCGGCATTGCGCCGGTGGCCGTTGTGCTCGGCGCGGGCGCTTTCTCGCTCATCGCCATGGCCGTTGTGCGCTCGATTTTGGTCGACACGCGCGCCGCGCGTCGTCGCGCCTCCTCGCAAATCGCTGACTTGCGCAACATGGTCGATGAATATGAGAGCCTGATCGCGGGCTCGCGTGAGTTGACCGTCTTGTGGACCGACGAGAGCGCGACCCCAGCCGAACCCCGCATTCTGGGCGATGCTTCGGCCGTTCTGCCCGTGGGCCGTCAGCCTCATAGCGTTCTTAATCTGCGCAGCTGGCTCGGTCCTGCAGAAGCCAATCGCCTGCAAGAGCTGCTCGACAATCTGAAGATGCATGGTCATCGCTTCTCATCGAGCCTTAAAACGCTCGATGGTCGTCAGGTCCGTTGCTCGGGTTGGGTCATGGGCGGCGCTATCGCCATGCGCTTGCGCCCCGCCTATTTAGAGCCGGGTGAGGCTGCAAGTGTTGCCGTGGTTGAAGCGGCCGATTGGCAATGCGCTCAGGCCATTATCACCCATATGCCCGAGCCCGCTTTCCTGCGCCTTGAAGATGGCAAGCTCGATTTTGCCAATCCAGCCTTGGTCAATCTGGCGCAAACGCGCGGTAAGTCGGTCGAGAACCTTGATCTCGATGCGCTGGCCGCAGCGGTCAATTGTTATGTGGTTGAGTTTGACGTGCCCGGTGGCATTGGTGGCTATCTGGCGCCACGCAAGTCCATCTCCAATCCAGCGCCGATCCCTGAGGCAGCAGTTGCCCCGATCTCCGGCCTGATCGACAACCTCGGCACCCCGATTGCCATCTTCAACGCCAAGCGCCAGCTGGTGCAGTACAACGAGGCCTATATCAAGCTTTGGGGCTTGGATCGTCTGTTCCTCACCCCCGGCACCGATGAGCGCGCTGTCCTCGATAAGCTGCGCACCGAAGGGCGTCTGCCCAATTCCGTTGACTACCACACCTGGCGTGCCAACCATCTCAAGAGCTACGAGCGCACCGAGCCGTTTGAGGCCGATCCTTGGCATCTGCCGGATGGTCGCACGGTCAAGGTCATTTCCGCGCCCGCCGGCGCTGAAGGCGGCGTCATCTATGTCTTTGAAGACATGACCGAATGGTTGAACATGGCGTCAACCAACAAGGCCTTCACCAACGTGCAGCGCGAAACCATCAATGCGCTGTCTGAAGCTGTGGCTGTGTTCGGCACCAATGGCCGCCTGACCTTGTGGAATCCGCGCTTTGAAGAGCTCTGGTCGCAGGTCAAGTCTGAGCTCGAAACCGCGCCCCATATCGACCAGATCGCCAGCCGCTGCGTGCAAGCGCTGCCCCATGATGGCGCCACCATCTGGCGTGATCTCAAGCGCGCCATCATCGATCTTAATCCGACCCGCACGGACCAGAAGGGCCGCATCACGCGCTCGGATGGCAAGCTCATTGATTTCTCGATCACCCGTCTGCCCGATGGTCAGTCGATGATGACCTTTATCGACGTCACCGAAAGCGCCAGCTATTCCAAGGTGCTCAAGGAGCGTAACGATGCGCTGGTTGCCGCTGATCGTCTCAAGGACGCCTTCGTTGAAAACGTCTCCTATGAGCTGCGCTCGCCGCTGACCTCCATCATCGGCTTTGCCGAAGTTTTGGCCGCCGACGAAAGCTCTCCGCTCACCGCGCAGCAGCGCGATTATATCTCCTATATCCACGCCTCTTCGGTCAGCCTTGGCGTGCTCATCGACAATATTCTCGATCTGGCGTCTGTCGATGCGGGCATTGCCGAGCTCAATCCTGAGCGTCTCGATGTTCACGCGCTCATCGAAAAGGCCCGTGCGGGCATTTCGGCGACCATGCCCGAAGTCTCTGGCGTCCCGGCAAAGCTGGTGGTTGATATCGAGCCCAACCTGCCGTCTCTTATTGCTGACGGGACGCGCCTTGTGCAGGTGCTCTACAATCTTCTCTCCAACGCGGCGCGTTTTGCCCCGCCGGGCAGCGAGATCCGCTTGGCCGTCACCAGCCGCGACAATCGCATGCTGTTCGTCATCGAAGATGAAGGCCCAGGCCTCACCGACGAGCTGAAGTCGGCGATCCTGACCCGTCTGGATACTCCTGCCGCTGGCGGCCGTCAGCGCGGCGCCGGGCTTGGCCTCTCCATCGTGCGGACCTTTGTGAACCTGCATGGCGGCACCATCTCGGCCGAACGCCGCGAGCCCAAGGGCAGCCGCATCATCGTCAATCTGCCGCGTGATAGCGCCTTGGCAGGTGTGGCCGAATAATGGACCTCTTCCTTCCTGACGACGCGGCTACGGCAGAATTTGGCGCAACCCTTGCGGCCGAGCTGCAACCGGGCATGATCGTGCGTCTTGAAGGCGACCTCGGCGCTGGCAAAACCGCTCTTGCCCGCGCCATTATCCGCGCTCTGGCCGGTGATCCGGAGTTGGAGGTTCCATCCCCCACCTTCGCCATCATCCAGCCCTATGACACGCCTAAGGGGCCTGTCATGCATGCCGATCTTTATCGCCTTGCCGATGAAAGCGAAGCCGATGAGTTGGGGCTGCTCGACGATCCGAGCGCCATCGTCTTGGTCGAATGGGCCGAGCGCGCCCCCGATATTGCCAAAGCGGCAAATCTCACGGTCACACTCTGCATTCCCAAGGGTGGGGACGGGCGATTGGTGCGCCTCACGCTCTGATCAGAGCGCTTCCAGCGTCTCGATCCCGCTGGTGGGGTTACGCACTACCATAATCCGCCGAAATTCTGAGCCACCATATTTGCGGCGTGGATCATTGCGATCCACCAGTTCGATCCGCCGCCTGTCTGGCCCAAAATATTTGGACGTCTGCACATACATCAGCCGGTGGTTCAGCTGAGCATTGAGCTTGGCGCGCATGGAGTCGACGCTGTCGACGAGGAACAGCACCTCGTCAAACCCCATCTCCACCAGCGGCACCACCTGATGCCGTGGCCCGCCGGAGAGCAGGCACACCACCGGCGCAAACCGGCGCATCACATCGGGGTGCGAGCGCAGGGCCCGAATAAGCCTGAGCTTATTGGCGTCCGGGATCGATCCGTGCACAAGGAAGAAATTGAGCCCCTTGGCCTCATTCTCGGCAAAGCGCGGATAATCAATAGTTTCTTGAAATCCGATCTTCTTGCCAAATTCGCGCATCAATTCGCTTGTCGCCTGACCGGACGCAAAGGTCACAGCGTTGCATTGGGCAATAGTGTCGTCAGTCACTGTCATGATGACGTCCGTTCTCATCAAAAATTAATCAGTGCCCCAGATGGATACTGTATAATTTCTGAATAACGAGACAGCGTTACGTGAAATTGTTGTTAAGCAGATGTAATCATCTGCGCAACAAGGGCCTTTCAGGCCAGCTGTGTGTTGTTTTTTCAACAGTGCGAAGCAGCAATGAAGGCAAAAGGCCTGAGCAGCTGTCTATGCTGCCCAGACCTTTCCAATGCTCAATAGAACCGTGCGCTTAGTGCGCCTCGTCCCAGTTCTTGGCTGCGTGCGCGTCCACCTGGATCGGCACGGTCAGGCGCACAGCGGGCTCGGATGCGGTTTCCATCACCCGCTTGATCACCGGGATGGCCTTATCCTCAGTCCCCTCAGGCACTTCAAAGATCAGTTCGTCATGCACCTGCAGCAGCATGTCGGCCTCGATCCCGGCCTTGGCCAGTTCGGGCTCCATACGGATCATGGCACGACGGATAATGTCAGCCGCCGAGCCCTGAATGGGCGCGTTGATCGACGCGCGCTCGACAAAGGCGCGTTCGGATGGATTGCTCGACTTTGCATTGGGGAACTGGATTTTCCGGCCAAAGATCGTCGTCACATACCCGTCGGTTTTGACACGCGACTTCTGGGCCTCCATATAGTCCTTAATGCCCGGGAAGCGCTCGAAATAGGTCTTGATATAGTCGCCCGCTTCGCCCCGCCCGATGCCCAGCTGATTGGCCAGGCCAAAGGCTGATATCCCGTAGATAATGCCAAAATTGATCGCCTTGGCGCGACGGCGCACGTCGCTTGGCATGCCTTCCACCGGCACGCCAAACATTTCCGAAGCGGTCATCGCGTGAATGTCGAGGCCTTCTTCGAACGCATCCTTGAGCGATCCAATATTGGCAATATGGGCCAAAACGCGCAGCTCGATCTGGCTATAGTCGGCCGAGATCAGTGTCTTGCCTTCCGGCGCGACAAAGGCCTGACGGATCTTGCGTCCATCCGCCGTACGCACGGGAATGTTCTGCAAGTTCGGCTCGTTCGACGACAAGCGGCCCGTCAGCACGGAAGCCTGCTGATAAGAGGTGTGAACGCGGCCCGTCCGCCGATTGATAAAGGTCGGCAGAGCATCGGTATAGGTGCTCTTGAGCTTGGAGAGCTGACGCCAATCCACGATCGTGCGGGCCAGCGGAATGCCCTTGGCGGCGAGGTCCTCGAGCACATCAGCGCCCGTCGACCAAGCACCCGTCTTGGTCTTGGTGCCGCCTTCGAGGCCCATTTTATCAAAAAGGATTTCGCCAAGCTGCTTGGGCGATCCAAGATTAAAGCTCTGCCCCGCCAGCTCATAGGCTTCCGCTTCAAACGCTGCCGCCCGTTGGGAGAAATCGCCCGAAAGGCGCGCCAGCATTTGCCGGTCAACCGTCACCCCACGCGCTTCCATACGCGCCAGAACCGGCGCTAGCGGACGCTCCAGCGTTTCATAAACCGTCGTGGCGTTCTCTGCTGCCAAACGTGGCTTGAGCACATGCCAGAGGCGCAGCGTTACGTCGGCATCTTCGGCGGCGTAGCGCGCTGCGGCAGCAATATCGAGCTGATCAAAGGTCTTCTGGTTTTTGCCGGTCCCCGCCAGCTCACCAAAGGTAATGGTTTTGTGCTCGAGCCAATGATCGGCCAACACATCCATGCCGTTATAGCGCGGACCATCGAGCGCATAAGAGATGAGCATGGTGTCATCAATCGGGGCCATAGCGATCCCGAGATTGGCTAAAATCTCGATGTCGTATTTGCAGTTCTGCCCGATCTTGAGAATGGCAGGGTTTTCGAGAACCGGCTTGAGCATGTCGAGCACGGTGCGGATCGGCAATTGCCCGTCGACAAGGCCGCCGCCTTCCAACAGGTCGCCAGCCTTGCTGTGACCAACCGGAATATAGATGCCCTCACCAATTTCGGTCGATAGACAGACGCCCACCAAATCCGCCGATTGCGGATCAAGACCGGTGGTTTCGGTGTCGATTGAGACGAGCCCCTTGTCGATGATCTTTTCGATCATCGCGGCGAGGTCAGCTTCTGTGTTGATGATGCGATAGGCATCATAATTGACCGGAATGGCTTTTACCCGCGCATGCTCTTCAGCGGCGTGACGCGCAGGGCCGGTGCCCGGAACCGCATTTGCCGCAAGTTTGGCCTTGGCCACGGAGAGGGATTGGGACTTTTCTGGCACGCCTTCCAGCGGCGTGTCGCCGCCAGCCCGGAGCTCAGGGTCCGCCTCGAAATCGTCTGGGTTGGCATCGAGATGGGCTGCCAAACGCTTGGTGATGGTGGCAAATTCCATCGCCTTGAGGAAGGGGAAGAGGTTGCTCGGCTCCATCGGCTGACGCACCAAGGCGTCGATGTCGAGTTCCACCGGCACGTCCTGCGAGAGCGTCACGAGGCGCTTGGAGATACGGGCCAGTTCGGCATTGTCGATCAGCTTCTGGCGACGCGCAGGCTGCTTAATTTCACCAGCTTTCTCCAGCAGCGTTTCGAGATCACCATAGGTATTGATCAGCTCTGCAGCCGTCTTCTGCCCAATGCCCGGCACGCCCGGCACGTTATCGACCGTGTCGCCACACAGCGCCTGCACGTCGATAACCTTGTCCGGGGTCACGCCAAACTTGGTGAACACTTCATCGGGGCCAATCCAGCGCAGCGGCGGCTGGCCGGGGCGGGCGATAGTGTCGAGCAAGCGGATCGAACCATCGGGCTCAACCAGCTGCATCAAATCCTTGTCCGACGAAACGATCGTGACCTTAAAGCCCTGCTCGCGGCCCATGCGGGCATAGGTTGCCAGAATGTCGTCGGCTTCCCACCCTTCCATTTCAATGGAGGGGATGGAGAAAGCGCGGGTCGCCGAACGGGTTAGCGGAAACTGCGGCACCAGCTCTTCAGGCGCAGGTGGGCGCTGCGCTTTATACTGATCATAAATCTGGTCGCGGAAGGTCTTGCCCTTGGCGTCAAAGATTACGGCCATATGGGTGGGGCGATCATCGCCCTCCATATCTTGGGTGAGCTTGAACAGCATATTGCAGAACCCCTGCACGCAGCCGACAGGCAGTCCGTCAGATTTGCGGTTCAGCTGGGGTAGGGCGAAGAAGGCACGGAAGATGTAGCCCGAGCCATCAACGAGCAAAAGATGCATGAGACGATTCCCGTTTCGAGATTGGGTCCAGTTTAACCGCGGACGCCCGACTTGGCACTGCTAAATGCCTAACCGTGTCAGTAAGCCCTATCACGTTGTAAAACAGGATGATTTTCCCATAGACGAAGAGCTCGGCCTCTCATAGGCTATAGGTCAGTGTGTTAGCCCTAATGCGCCGTAAGAGCGCGCATGGCTGAGGAGGGGGCGTTCACCTATGACGACGACTGTGGGGCAGGCTACAATTTTGGTGGCCGATGATGATGCATTGATCACCATGAATACGGTGGATCTGCTTGCCGAACTTGGGCACATCGCGATTGAGGCTTATTCTGGCGCCGAAGCCCTAAAACTGCTCGAAGAACGTGCTGACATCACCGTTCTGATGACCGATTATTCTATGCCCGGCATTACCGGTATCGAACTGGCGGAAGCGGCGCAAAAGCTGCGCCCCGGCCTGAAGGTGCTTTTGGTCACCGGCTATGCCGAGCTGCCGCACAACCAATCCAGCGATCTACCGCGTTTGGAAAAGCCCTATCAGCTCGACGAACTCGACAGTATTCTCAATAAGCTTTTGGGCCGCGAGGCGTAAACTTAACGCAGGCCAGCCTTTTCAACGAGGCCGAGACGCTTGGCGTCGTAGTAATAGCCCCGAGCATAAAACTGCACTGATCGATCAGGATCGCCACCAGCGGTCATATAGGCCCCAGCCAGATAGCGCACGGCATAGCGCATATTGGTTTCGGCATCCAAAAGGCCTGCGGGTTCGCCCCGATAACCCATGCCGCGCGCGGTTGCGTGGCTAATTTGCATAAGGCCGTAATAGGGGCCATTGCGGGCTGCGGGATTATAGGTGCTTTCGCGCACGATCACGCGGTGGATCAGGCTTTCAGGCACCTTGTACTGGGCCGCATAATGGGTCACCAGCGCATTGATCTTGCCGCGTGTGTCGGCATAGGCCATCACCACATCGGCAGGTGCTGTTGGAACCGCCGCCGCTTTCGGCACATGGCCGGCAGGCGTTGGCGTTGACACAGCCTGCTCCAGTGCAGCAGCTGCAGTCTGTCCCGCTCGGTTCCCCGCCATTGGCTTAATGCCAGCAAAGGAGCACCCCGCTAGCACAGTGGCAAGGATCAACGTAGCGGTGATGGTAAGCGGCCGTGCCGTCATTCGCATTCCCAGATTACCCGTCTGTAAAAATGCCGTATGCGCAAAACGCGGCGGCTTTGGGGCGGAGCCACGCGAGCGCAGCAAGTGTGATCGGAGCGAGCATTCGGGCGCTTCTTGCGGCCACGATCTCGCCCAGAGTCTTGGATATGGCCAGTAAACCCAAATGGGTTTCATCGTTGCGAGCCATTGAACCTGCCCCGCCCTCTAGGGCCTTAGGCTTAAAGAGGGGTTAAGCGATAGGCCGCGACAGTCCTAAACGATCCAGCCCGTCTGGAAACACTATACCGAAAGGCCGATCCATGAGCTCACCTCAGACCGGCGATATCATTCGCATTCATTACACCGGGCGCTTTCCCGATGGGACTGTGTTTGACAGTTCCGAGGGGCGTGAACCTTTGGAGTTCACCCACGGGGTTGGTCAGGTTATTCCGGGGCTAGATCGTCACGTCGCGCAGATGCGCGTCGGTGATAAGTCCACCGTCACCATTCCGGCGGCCGATGCCTACGGTCCCCATCACGACGAAGCCGTTCAGGTGATGAGCCGGAATTTCGTCCCCGCTGGCATTCCCCTGGAGCTCGGCACGCAGCTGCAGGCCCGTGGTCCCGATGGCAGCCTCGTGACAATCACCGTGATCGATATGGATGATGAGACCATCACGGTCGACGCTAACCATCCGATGGCTGGTAAAGACCTTATTTTCGACGTCGAGCTGGTCGAAGTGCGCGCGCAGGCCTAATTAGGCTTGCCCAAAAGGCGGCGCAGAGCCGCCTTTATTTTATTTGTGGTGGCGAAAAAGCGGCGCGGGCCTCAGCTGCCTTTGCGCGGGTCACGCAGCCTTCATGATGGTCATTGACGAGGCCCATCGCCTGCATGAAGGCGAAGACGGTCGTCGGGCCGACAAACTTCCAGCCGCGTTTCTTGAACGCCTTTGAGAGAGCAATCGCTTCAGGCGATGTCGTCGGGCTCTGCGGTGGGCTCAGCGTTTTCGCCTCATACTGCCAAACAAAGCCTGCAATCGAGCCGGCCTCTTTGATCAACTCCTGCGCCCGCTGCGCATTGTTGATCACCGCCTCGATCTTTCCCCGGTGTCGAACAATGCCGCTATTCTGCAAAAGGCGCTCGACATCGTCTTGGGTGAACTGGGCGACCGCGTCGATTTCAAAATTGGCAAAGCCACGCCGAAAATTTTCGCGCTTATTAAGGATCGTCCGCCAGGAGAGGCCCGACTGAAACCCTTCAAGGCTGATTTTCTCAAACAGCCTGCGGTCATCGACAACGGGGAAACCCCATTCATGGTCGTGATAGGGAATGAATTCGGCGATTTCCCCGCACCAGCCGCAGCGCGGCGCACCATCGGGGCCTGTTACTAGGCTCATCGCTTCCCTCGCATTCCATAAACACCTTGGACATACTGCAGAAATTGGCACATGCTGTCAGTAGGTTTTGGGGCGCGCGGCCCGTGCTCGGCCATTCCGATGCCAAGGCTCAGGCCCATAAAGGCCAGCCAAGTGCCATAGATATGCCCATCGGCGCCACGAGGTGTGGAGAGAACCCATGGGGCCACATCGCTGGTTGCGAAAGCGCCATAGTTCCATTAGTTTGCCGCTCATTCATCGGGGGCTACCTCCCGATTCCGGCCTGCACCCGTAGCTCAGCTGGATAGAGCGCTGCCCTCCGAAGGCAGAGGCCACAAGTTCGAATCTTGTCGGGTGCGCCAACGCTTATCCTAAGTACTTGATGTAACACATTAAGTTTGGGACAGGTTTCGGGACAACGCCCCCGAATCAAAGTTCGCGCCGACCATTGCGAATCCTCGGAATGTCGAAGACCCTTTTTCCACTAAACGTGAGAAGAAGACGTCATGCCGACCATTAAGCTCCGTGGCACGGACTACATCTATGAGCGGATTTCCACAGACGGACGCCTGACCTCGTACCAGGTCAAAATCCGTCGCAAGGGCTTTCCCAATCACACCGGTTCCTTCGACGATCTCGAGGAGGCCAAGCGCTTCGTGCGCCAAGTGATGGGCGACCAGGATCGTGGCCACAAGATAGATCGCTTGATCGGCCATCGTACCAGCGTGGGCGACGTTATCGATGACGCAATCACCGCTTTGGAGACTGGTCGTCGCCGAGTGAAGGGCAAGGAGACCGAGCTTTACCGCTTGCGTGCCTTCAAACGCGACTTCGTGCTGCTCTGCTCCACGGCCCTTGCGGATGCAAGCGAAGACATGTTCGAGGATTGGATCGCCGAGCGACTGGAAGAGGTCAAACCCAATTCGATTGGTCGCGATGTCCGGTTGCTTAAACCAATATTCGAAGCGGCCGCACGCAAATACGATCTGGCGCGGTCACCGCTCGCCTACATCAAGCCGCCACGATCGATCGACGAACGCATTCGTCGCATTCAACCGGAGGAGGAAAGCCTGCTTTTTGCAGAACTGATCGTCGCGAAGGACCCGATCGTGCGTAAGCGCCAAGGCGCCCCCGTCTCACGCATTGGCTTGAGTTGGATTATTTGCACGTCTGATTTGATGACGGTGTGAGTTTCTATGTCTGCTCCTATGCCCAGTGATAGAAGTTTCCAATTGCTAGAGGTGGTGCCGGGCCGGATGGACAGCAGTCCTGCGGTATCGCGGCGGAATTGGCCCGATGAGACCAAGGCTCGGATCCTTAAAGAGGCGCTTGCTCCGGATGCGAACGTGTCGGCAGTAGCGCGCCGATACGGAATGTCGCCCTCGCAATTGTTCGGCTGGCGGCGCAAAGCCGTTGCCAAAGGCCAGGTCGAGCGGCTTGAGACGCCGTGCGAGGAGCATGCTTGCTCGGGCGGGACTGTCGAGATCGAGATCGCAGGTGCCATGATCCGGGTTGGCCCGACAATCAGCGAGGATCACCTGCGCCGGGTTTTGCGCGCTGTTCGGTCCGGATGATCCCCTCGGGCGCCAAGGTATTTTTGGCCAGCCATCCGGTCGACTTCCGGAAAGGACCTGATGGGTTGGTCAGTCTGGTGCGCGACGCCGGAGCCGATCCGTTCGACGGCTCGCTCTACGTTTTCCGGTCAAAGCGCGCTGATCGGGTCAAGATCGTGTGGTAGGATGGTACGGGTTTGTGTCTGTACGCCAAGCGGCTGGAAAAGGCGGCGTTCTGCTGGCCGCGGATCGGCCACAGCCGGGTCCACCTGGGCCATGCGCAACTGCTGGCACTGGTGGAGGGTATGGACTGGAAACGGGTGTACGCGGTGACTGAGAGCCGGCCGCAATCGGCTGGGTAAAAGCCTGCGGCAGACCGACTCACTGATACAAAACCCCAGGCAATCCGGGGTGTTTTATGCCATAATGCGGTCATGGCTCCGACCGATCCGCAACAGCTCCCAGACGACATTGACACGCTCAAGGCGATGATCGCTGCGGCCCATGCCGAGATCGCCGAACTCAAGGTCATCAACGCCACGGCCGACGAGCGTATCGCGCGACTGACCTTGATCCTCGCCATGCTGCAGCGCGCCCAATACGGCACGCGCTCTGAACGGCTACGCCACGACCCGCTCAACGATGAGCAGATGGCCTTCGTGTTCGACGAGATCGAAACCGGCATTGAGGAGATCAAGGCCGGGCTGGAAGCGCGCAACAGGAACAATGCTGCTCCCCGTCCTTCGCGGCCGCGAAAGGGTTTTGCTCCACACCTGGAGCGCATCGAGCCCGAGGTGCCGGCCGACTGCGTTGGTCTGGAGGCCGTCCGAATTGGCGAAGACGTCTCCGAACGGCTCGATGTGCCCCCGGCGACGTTCCGCGTCATCGTCACCCGTCGTCCCAAATATGCCTACCGCCTGGCTGACGGCGAAGACCGCATCGTGCAGGCGAGGGCGCCCGATCACCTGATTGTCGGCGGCATCCCCACCGAGGCGCTGCTGGCCCAGGTGGCGGTCAGCAAATATGCCGATGGCTTGCCACTCTATCGGCAGGAAGAGATCTACGCCCGCGATGGCGTGGAGCTGGACCGCTCGCTGATGGCCCAGTGGATGGGTCGGCTGGGCTTCGAACTCGAACCGCTGGCCCAGTACGTCCTTCACACCATCAAACAGGGCGAACGGATCTTCGCCGACGAGACCCAGTTACCGACCCTGGCGCCGGGCTCGGGCAAGGTGAAGACCGCCTGGCTCTGGGCCTATGCCCGGGACGATCGAACCTTTGGCGGATCAGGACCACCAATGGTGGCCTATCGATTCGAAGACTCTCGGTCCGGCGATTGCGTTGCCCGGCACCTGGATGGATACCGCGGTATCCTGCAGGTTGACGGCTATACTGCCTATAACCGGCTGGGCAAGCAGAGCGGCGCCAATGACGCGGTGACCCTTGCCGGGTGCTGGGCCCACGCGCGGCGCAAGTTCTTTGATCTGCATGCAAGCGATGCCTCGCCCTTTGCCAGCGCCGTGGTCAAGGCCATGGCTCCGCTCTGGACAATTGAGGAGGATATCCGCGGCCATCATGCTGAATTGCGTGCCAGCGTCCGGGCAGAGCGCTCCAGTCCCATCGTGGCTGAGCTGTTCAACATGCTGGACCGGGAGCTGCCACGCCTGTCAGGTGGTCTGCCCCCTGAAAAGTGGTCCTCCCTGAAGTAGGCTATTGAGCCGCTAGAGAGGACGTTGGAATGCCCCAGAAGAAGCACAAGCCCGAAGAGATCGTCGCCAAGCTACGCCAGGTTGATGTTC
>NZ_JABBDZ010000024.1:0-28221 GCF_012847305.1 Devosia sp. MC1541 | reverse complement strand
GATCGCACCGGTCAGATCAACAGGAGTTCTACCAGCTGCTCAGCTACAAGGGCGATGTTGATCTCGAGGCGAAACTGAACGAGTGGGAACGGTTCTATAACTTCGCCAGGCCGCACGGCGCGTTCAAGGGAAAAACCCCTTACGAGGCCCTCCGAGAAAAGCTATAATCAGACAGAAAGATGTCCCGAAAGCACCTGCAGCTTACACTGGTGGATTGGATCGCCGCCGCCGGGATTGAAGACGGTACGCTGATCCCGCCGCTCGATGGCGGGACAGCATGGGCGCTTCACATGGCAGGCTTCTCCATTTCGCGTCTGCCGAAGCCCATCGCCAAGAGAGCCGGATCGACCCAGGGACCATATCAGCCATCAGCGGCCACCCAGCGCGTGGGCGCCGCCCCGACCCGGCTGGTGACGGTCAGGATTTGCTGCGTTTTATGAAGGCTGTCTGCTGGAAATCGGCAAGACCGGGCCTAAGTCAATGTCTGGAACTGACGCTTCAGTGATTTCTCAAGACCATGCCGGGCCCGGGCTGTCAGCCCGTAGTCCATAGCGCACATATCAATTATCTGGGGGGCGTGATTACGGAACAGCATCGCCAGTCTCAGCTGGCCATTATCCCGGTCGGCGTCTCTCTCCCAGCGGGAGCGCTCAATTCGAGCCTCGTTGGTGCCGCCGAGGCCAGACACAGCCCGCGTCGAGCCTTTTATCGCGTGGGCATGCCTCTCCAGCGGGGCCAGGTATGCTCCGCCGCAGCATGGCTTTGCGGTCGATTTCGGCGATTTCGTTGCACCCCTGAAAGGGCAGCATCCGCCCAAGAGGCACGAGGGTCGTCTCCGCACGTATTCAAGTATGTGATGGCCGGACTGCCCGCGAAGCGCTGGCCTCCGGCGACTGGTTGCATCGACGGGCCTGGCATTGGTGCAGACCATGTAAGCCGGCGACACATTTTTTAGCAGCCATGACCATCTCGTCCAACAGCAGGTTGCTGACGACCCCGTCGATGGGATTAGCCTTAACGCAATATGCGTCTGATTCAGAAACCCACGTAAAGGTGATCGCCCAGCAAGAAAACTGCAGTGACGATCAGCGCCCTCGACGAACCTGAATGCGGTTTATCGGTATGTGGAATGGAGCGACGTGAAGGTTCGGCCACGCCCATGTAGCACTCTTGTTGGCGACAAGACCAGGTCACCATAAGCAAAGAGGGGCTGGGCATTCCGGAGAGGTGGCAGCGCTCACCGAGTTTCGGATTCATCCCAGTCGTCAGGCGTCACGTCGTCAGGGGGTTCGTCAATGTGGAGAAAGGCGTCGTCTTCGTCGAAAGCCTCTTCAAGTACGCAGGGCTCGTGCGACGGATCGTCGTCATGGGTGTCCTTGGGGTCGATGAAATCTTCCGGTCGAAAATCGTCATCGGGCGGGATACCGAAGTCGTCGGCAAGGTCTTCGTTTCCCGTGGGCAATTGGCCGGCCAGGCTCGACGCAGAATTGAGCTGCTCGACAAGCTTGGATACGGGCATTGTCAGAGCCACCTCCATGCCCGGCATGGCGGTGGAGTTCGCGACGCGGAAAGAGCCCAGGATCGCCTGGATATGATGGCGGTAGAGCCGGGCAATCTCACCTGCCAAATCAAAGCCGGTCTCGTCCGCGAGGGGCTGGTCCGTCGCGAATGCCGCGGCGGCCAGGAACAATCTTTGGTCTCCTGCGACCCGCGCAGTCGTGTTGATCAGATGCGCCAGGGTCGGTGTCCGTCCGGCATCGATCAGCAGCGCCGTGCGTTCCGGGGGGAAATGGCCATATAGTGGCGTGAGGCGCTCGGCATCGGTGAGGACAAGGATGATTTCGTCGGCTCGATCGGCAGCGGCATCCGCATCCTTGATCTGGTCCGATATTTGCTCATCAAGACCGAGGGCCTGGCGGTCTGCCGCAGATAGCCCGACGAGGCGCGTCGGCTGCTCATAGCTCAGAGTCCTTTGGGCATAGGCGAGACGCGATGCGTGATCGGCAAACACTCTGGCGTGACCGCGCTGCAATATTTCGGCAAGGCCGGCCAGGTCGCGATCAACCGGGGCCATCCGGCTGGGCAGAATGGCGTCCTTACTGCTCGGCAAGGCGTGGGTCGGCCCGCAGTCGGCGATACGGTCAACGATCGGGCTGCGCGGGAAGACCAGCGTATGCGGGCGGCGGACGAACAGCAGTCGACAATTGTGGCCCAGTACTGTGTCGAGCAGGGTTTCGAGATCAGCCAGTTCGAGCGCATCGGGCCTGTCCACAATCACCAAATGCCCGGCGTGGAGTTTTTTCTCCATCTGGCCCGAGATCACGAACCGGACCCGTTGCCGGCCAAGCGCAGCCAGAGTCATGGCCTTGTGGCCGAGATGGATTGCCTCCGTTCCTGCATGGGGTGCGACTTCATCCAGCGCCGGCAGGATCGACCCGAAATCGCCCGTTTCGATGGTCACCAGCCGGTGACCATTGGCAAGGCAGTCGACAATGGCCGGAGTGAGATCGGGGTCCCGTTCGAGACGGGCAATGGTGCTTGCCACCGTTGCCCTGGAAAGCACGGTTGGAGCGCGATTGCTCACAATGGATTGCGCAATGCCGGCAATGCGCCGGGCCCGCTCGAGCGTTGCGCGGCTTGACAGCCAGGCCGTCGCTTCGCCGGTCAGCGGATTTGGCAAAGGCAGGGCACCGATCGCTTCCAGGGTCTTATCGGTGCGGGCGGCGAGCGCCGGACCTCCAAGATCGAGATAGCGCGACAGGAGATCGGCCACCTCGGCGCGGGTAAAGACCGGTTCGCTGAACTCGGGCGCCGCTAGCAGGGTCTGGGCATTGCGGGCTTCGATTTTCGCGTTGAGCCTTGGCCACATCTGACCTTCTGGCACTTCACCGCGCTCAATGTCGCCCTGAAGCAAGGCCATCGCCCGGGCCGGGCCGACATGCTGGCCAGAATGAGGTGCCCTGAGCCGCACGCGCTGGTCGGAGCCGGCATGGATCAGCGCCGCGTTGAGATAGCGCGTCCATATCTTAGGCCAAGGCACGGCGCAGAGCACCGTCCGGTTCTTGCCGGCGCCGCGGACAAGCGGCTCGAGGATTGTGCTGCGGAGCGGCGAAAGCCCGTCCGGCCCGAGGGAGCGGGGCGTCACCAGGACATGGGCGTGGGGCCAGCTCGAGACCGTGTCGAGCAGATCGGCGATTGAGGGACCATCGGCTTCTTCAATCGCCATGGCCGCGTCCTGGCCGGCATCCTCCAGCTCATGCGCGCCGTGAATGGCAAAGCTCGCGCCAAGGCCATGGCTGATGATCATCGCCTGGCAGAAGGCGTCGACGAGCGCGATGGCTGTATCGGCACCAAGTTCGGAAAAGCGCGGCAGGGCCAGCACCAGTTCGGCGCCCACGATGGCATCCTTGCGCCCGGCCTTCGCTTCGACCGCGCTCCAGAGACCAGCGCCAGTCAATTCACCCGGAGCACCGGTTGGAGCGAGCGTCACCGGCCCGTGGGCAAGGTCGCGGCGATAGGCATGCTCGCCCAGCCGCGCGATATAATTGTATCGCTGGCGCGCATCATGACCCGCAGCGCGCCGCAATATCTGCATGCGTGCAAAGCCGATCGGCATCAGCACCCCTTTTCTCGGAAGGCCCTTGGTCCCTGCCGCGCCCGCTGCCCGGTCCGGCATGACCCATGAGATAGGGACTGGACCGGCGGGATGCGAGGGGGGCGCGTCAACTTTGAGGCGCGCTGGCGCGCCGCGCGTCAACATGCGCACGAATCGACTGGCGCGCGTGATACTCTGAAACGTGAGGTTTGCCAATCACTTGGGCGGGTCTGATTCGGGAATCTTTTGGCTTGAGCTTTGTTTGATCCGAGTCACGCTTGAGTCGCGTGTCCAGGATGGATTCGTAAATTGCAACCCAAAAAGCGGAGTTTTGAACATGAACAAGGAACCAGAGCCCGGCCAGGAGGCAGACGGTCAGCGCGACACCTTGGAGGCGGCGGATCCCGCTGGCGTGGTCGGGCAGACCACCGAAGTCGCGGCACGTCACGATGCCGCCGACAATGCCGATGCCGCGACCGATGACCTGATCAATGGCGCAGAGGCGTATTCGGACGGCAGCGGACTGGCGGCAGGCAACGAGAAGGCCAAGCCGGCCCTGGATACGCTGGGCGCGCGCCTCGTTGCCCAGAAAGAGGCGCTCGCCGAGCAGGCCGAACGCCACCGGCGTGCGCAGCAGAATGCCCGCAAATCGCATGCGGCGCGCATGCGCGCGCTCAAGACCGAAGTGGGGAGCCTCGCGGTCAGCCACAATCTCGTTGATCTGACCAGTTTTGAACTCGAGGGGGCCTTTGTCGACCTCGCGGCGCGCATGTCGGACCCGGCGGAACGCGCTCGCTGGTCCGAGCTGGGGCAAAAGGCGGCCAGCGACCGCGAGGCGGAGCGGCGCCCTGCTGAGATCTTCTATATCGGCCTCGACGGGGTGTCCGATGCCTATCGCAAGGCAATCCAGGGCCATGGGTGCAAGTTCTCGACCCGCTCGGCGCGCTTTGCAACGCTGAAGATCAAGGCGTTGCCCGAGCCGCTCCTCGAACTCGCCAAGCTCCACGGCCAGGCGATCTGGACGCTTGATGAAACTCTTGAAAAGGCCTTCATCTATCGGCCGGGGCAGGATGATGCGCCGATCGCGGACATCGGCAAGGGTGAAGGCAAAAAGACCGGTGGCCTGGGCCGCCGCCTGGGGATGGCGCCGCCGCGCGCCGGTTGAGACAGAAGACGCAGTGACAAGACAGGGCGCCCGAAAGCAGAATTGGGCGTGACGGCGGGCCGGTCGGCCCGCCGATTTCTTTGGCAGGGCAGGAGGGGCAGTCCCATGGAGATCAAGCAGGCCCGGGGCCATGCGCGGGAAAGTCCAGATGCGGGGACATGGCGTCATTCCGGGCCTCCGATAGAGCGAAGGCCGCGCGAGGACCATGCCACACCGTCGGGTGGTGCGGTCATATAAATTGGCTATGGCACGAACGGCTTTAACGCCTAGGGCATGTGCGAAAATGCGAATTGGCGCACATTTTACACGAGACCTTTTGTTTTACCCCCACAAATCGAGATCGACGTTCTCAATGTAGCGCGCGACAACGGCCATGGAGCGCCACCCACCCGCCCGCATGATCTGCAAGGGGCTGTGTCCATCCAGCGTCAGCTGCTGGGCAGCCCCCACCCGCAGTGAATGTCCCGACACGCCCTGTCTTGTTGACGCCGCGGCATGTGCTCGTCCCGCCAGCTTTTTGAGCACGCGCGAAATTGTCACCGGCTCCAGGTAGAGCCGTTTCAGATGCTCTCCATATACAGGTCGAAGGAGAGGACCGGTCTCAATTCCAGTTTGAGCCAACCAGGCGCGAACGCGATCGGAGGTTGCTGACGAAAGCGGCGCAATGCGCCCCTGCCCGGTCTGATCATTCTTGGCCCGCCGCACCAGAATTGAGAGATTGCCGCGCTCATTCTCAAACAGATCCTGCGCACGAAGAGCGACCAGCTCTCCCCGACGACAGAGAGTATCAAAACCCACACGCACAAGGATCTCATCGCGGAACCCGATCAGGTCGTCGGAACAGACCGCGATCAATTGATCCCGCAATTTCGCGGTAACGCCCAGTGCCTGTCTCGGGCGCCCGGGCTTCTGGCGGCGAACCCGACGCAGCGCAAGTTGTACCTCCTCATCGCGCGTCGGATCATCGTAGCGCATGAGGCGATGGATCCGGCCAATGCCGCACAGGCGCCGCCTGATGGTAGAGGGGAGCAAGCGCTCCCCCTCCCCTTTGACATAGGCCACGATCGTGGCCGGTGCTGCCGGCAGAGGTTCGTGACCAGCCGCTTCGCACCATCGTAAAAATTGCTGCATGTCCGTGCGATAGCCGCGCAGCGTGTGGTCGGAATAAGCCCCTTCGAGCTTTTCCATGATCTGCTGGAGATCGATCACGGCTTTGCCCTTTCGCGCGGCTCGGGGCCCCAGACCCGCGACTTCAGCACCAGATCGCGCACTGCGGTCCCCGAAATAACCCGGGCCCGCAAAAGCGCATCCGCCAGCCGCTCGATGGCCTCGCGATGCTCACTCACCAGCGACTGCGCCCGCACCAGCAATTCGTGCATTTTTGCGTCGATGACGCCCCGCGCCTCAGGGTCGAGCACAAGCGGACCCTTGGTGTCGCCCTCGATCGCCGTGAGGTGATCGTAGAGCCCCCACACGAAATGCGCATTGAAGAGAAGGCGCGTCGCCAGTTTGAGATCACTGGTTGCCGCCGCGTCGCTGAGGCCAAGCAGCATCTGGTCGGCCGCACGCCCGGCCAGTGGGACTGTCACCAGATGCTCAAGACTATGGCGGTCAAGGTCGGTGGTGCGAATTTCTGCGAGCATGCTGCCGGCAGAGCCGGGCTGGCCAATGATCGACACCGAAGAGATCGGCACATCAAGATGCGCCGCAATGACGGCGTGGCCTGCTTCATGGATGGCGACACGATAGCGTTCCGCGTGAGGACGATCATCCGTGCCGCCGATCGCGGTTTCGAGATCGAGCAGGGTCAGGGACCGCCCCGCCGCCATGGCGGCAACGCGTGCAGTACCCACCCAGTTCTCAACCGAAGCCGGGGTCGGGTGGCCAAAAGCCATGCTCATATGGACGAGACGAAGGAGTTGGTCCTCGCGCAAGTCCTCTTTGAGATAATAACGGAAGATGTCGGTGATGGCCGCCAGATCCCGGGGCGGCTCAACGCGCACGAGGCGCCCCAGACGCCCATGACGCAGCAAAGCGGAGTCAACTCGCTCGGGGTAATTGGTCGCGCCAATCAGTAAAGCCGGCGTGGGCGAACGACGCAGCCGGTCGACCTGCACCAAAATGCCGGTCACGATCGTGGTCCACCATTCCCGATTGCGCTCATCCAGGGTCGCGCGATCCGGGATGGCTTCAATTTCGTCCACGAATCCGATCGTTTTCGGGTTGTTTTCGAGGCTCTGAAAGAAGCTGTTGGTCTGGCGGGCCACGCCGCCCAAAAAGCCGTCGCTGCGATCAAACCAGTCCTGGGCACTGGTTTGAATCAACTGCCAGCCAGCCGCCTTGGCAATGGCTTCGGCGAGTTTTGATTTGCCACTACCGGTGGGACCTGCCAGCACCGAAAAGGGCGAGCGGCGCATGGAGATTTTGCCCTCTTCCAGCAGGCGCAGGCTGGTCAGCACCTCTTCGGACCAGGCGCGCACCTCCGGGCTCAAGGGCAATGCGCTCACCGGCACCGCATCATCGGGCACGCCCAGATCACTGGCCTTGCGCTCAAGCGTGAGCGTGAGGCGCTTGATGCACTGCGCCGGCGTCGAGCCGGGACGAATGGCTGCGGCAAGATCGGCCAGGTCCAGCCCATCGAGACGGAGTTTGGGCAGGCGCCGGACCGGCTGGCCGGTCACAAGACCAATGGCCTTGCGCAGGCTCGCCGGGCTGAGACCGGCAAAATGCAGGGTAAAATCGGCGCTGTTGCGCAGCGCCTCGGGCACCTGGGCCACGATATCGGTGCTGACGCCGATCCCGGACTGACCGTCATTGAGCGCGAGGAGCAAATGGTCCTCTTCCTGGCTGGACGCCGAGCGTTTGTCGCCCTTGTAACTGCGGACGCAGGTCTGGGGATAGCGGCGGGCCAACTGTTCGCGAAGCGCCCGCGCCCAGCTGGGGCTCTTGACCCCGATCAGCATGAGGAGAGGGTTCTCTTCCCTAAGGCGCGCGTCGAGGGTCGTGGCAATCAACTGGTCGAGGGCCAGCCGGGAGAGGATTTCGGTACTGTTGGGCGTCGCCTCGTCATCCGACTTGGACATGGAGATGCGGGAAAGGGTCATGACTGCTCCTTCGGACCTCCCGCCTGGGGAGGTCCGCGTGCAAAAGGGAAAAGGAAAGGGCGAAGCGGGCGCCTCAGGGCGTCTGCGGCATGCGCTCGAGGGGCGAAGAGCCGTCACCGCTCCAGGCCGCCAGGTTCGGGCCCTTGCTGCCGAGCACGAAATTGGCCGCTGCCGTGCCGGTATTGAACACCACCGGTTCGGTCAGGCGATAGCGTGCGCCCTCGTCCTTGAGGACCCCGGAGAACAACCATTCCTGACGCAGACTGTTGACTACGGCGCCAACCGTGGGCGTGAGTTTCTTGCGCACTTCGCTGCCCGGCAACACGATCCAGTCGCCGTCACTGACCACGGCGCGCGCCTCAACGCCACAGGCATAGAGGTGGTATTCATCCCCCTCCGGGATGGCATCGACATCCAGGCACTGATCGAGCGGGCCCCGGGCGCCGGCCATGAAATCCTGGTCGCTGACCCCGGCAAGGCCAAAGCCCAGACGCTGCGCCAGGATCAGACCCTCGGCCACAAAGAGCCGGGCCGCGATATATTCCTCGCGCCCGACCGGCGAGCCGATGGGCAAAGACCCGGCCAGACGATAGCCGCGCAGGGCCTGGGCGTGGAGGCCCAGAATACGCTCGGCGACGGCGGCGAGGCGCGGGGTCAGCTGCCCCGATGCATCGCGCAGGACCACAACCTTGTCATAGCCCTTGAGATGGGGTGCGGCGATGCGCGGCCAGCCCTTGTCGGTCCGGCCCGGATAAAGGATTTTGCCCTTGAGACCGAGATAGACCGCCGGGCCCTCGAAACGCGGCAGATCGAGCAGATCTTCGAGTTTGACCACGCTCACGGTGGGCGCGACGCGGCGGCTTTCGATTTCAGCGACGGTGTCGGGAAGGGGCGCGACCTTTTTGCCCTTCTTGCCCGCCGGTGGCGCACCACCGCCCGCGGGCGCCTCCAGCACCAGCGGCTCCGGGCGGTCGACCAGCGGCAGGCTGATCCGGGTATGAGGCGTGATCGGGCCCGGTTCGCGCTTCAAAAAGCCCGCATCGACCAGCGCCATGACAGCGGCGGCCGGGGCCGGGTGACCGGGCAATTCGGCGATGATATCGCCGATCGCGGCCGAACCGGTATCAAAGACCGAGCCCATGATGCGGATCTGGACGTCATAGTCGACGGCCCAGTGCCGGGCGAGGCCCTCGATATCGAGGCCTTTCTGGGTGTGATCAAGAGTGTGGAAGGATGTGCGGGCATGCTTGCCCGCGGACGCCGAAGCGCCGACATTGGTCTCAGCCATTTGTAACCTCGTTGACAGGCTACGGGTGGTCAGGCTGCCGGAACCGCGCCAACGGAACCGGTAGCCGCTCTCTTATCCGAGGCGACCAACCGAGCGTGAAAGACCCGGGATTGGGCCTTGCGATTGTCAAGCTAGGGGTTCGTCTTTTGTTCCGCAAGGGTGGCGGCGCAATTTTTTCAGCGGCAAATTTTTTATGGTTAACAGGGGCATAGCGCGCCTGGATAAGTGGCGAGATGCCCCTGCCCGGAATTCTGGGCGGATGTCCGATAACGGCATTTGTCGAACCGGACGGGCGAAAAGGCAGATTGGCGTACGCCTGCCACAGCACAAGATGGGGAAGGCTTTAGTCTTGCTCTGCGTCTGGAGTTGAAGCGGAGCGCCGCAGACACTGTCTATGTCATCGACTGCGATGTAACCGGGGCCATTGTCACTCAGCACGCGCGACCGATGCCGCACATGCGCCTGACCACATCCTGGAACTCCCGTTTCCAGGTCAAGCGTATCGACGACGTCCTGAACCCGCATGGTGGAGCAGCGGTTCTAGGCAATGATGTAACGGGAATATTCGTCTAGCACCGTGGATGTACATCCAAGGCCCGCGAGTGCTTCCTTCCTGCGCGCAGCGTGGCTCCATGTTGGCCTGCTTGAAACGGCCAATGACGGAACCAGTTATATTCTTAAGCGTGACCTCGTGTTTTCGTCTGGGAGCGCTGTCGGTCATTTCTGCTCTGGCAGCAAAGGGTTTGGCCGTGCCCATTGGCAGACCATAGAGCCAGACGAAGACGAACTACTCTCGCTCGCCTGGTAGCAAGAGCGCTGGTTTCACCCCAGCGAGAGTCCCTCACCCTGGGGTGCCCCCTACCCGCCCACATCCCCTGTCCCATTTTCAATCTGGCGCGGCTGTGATCGCTGCCTGAGGAGAGAACACATGTCTCTTTCTACGCTTAATAAGTCATCGATCATCAATGACTTCGATGCCATCGATGACCGTGACTACGTATCGACCGAACTGTCCGCGGCGCCACAACGCCCCGGTGATGTTTTGTCCCACCTCCTGCTGGCGGCAGTCCTCTCATCCAAGAAGTTTCACAAGCTGCTTTCTAGCCCATCTCGCCTTATCATCATGCGGGCGAAGGATGACACTATGGCCCACCTTCTGGACAGTTATCTCAGTGAATATGATCCGTGCCTGACCGTCCAAGCTTATACTGAAATGTCTCGCTCCGGTGGGCGATTTGAGCCAAAGGGACGGGACGAACTACGTAAGCTTGAATACGGCCGGTCCGTTGTCCTCATTTCGCAAGATCCTGAGCGCATCCTAATTCCCGAAGCGTTAGTCAACGCCGATGCGATCATCGACGTACCAGCACCTAATCTGGACGCAGTAAGGAAAACCATTTCCTGCGTAACCGGTAAAAGAGTTCGAGGTCTGCGACAATCAGACATCGAAGGGCTTAGAACTTACGACCTGACCGCTGCGATCCGGCCCGGTCTCAGCCCTGGCCGATGCGTGGCCAATTTGCGCCGCGCTGCCAGCAAACGCTCTAGTTGCGCGAGCGATATGGTCAATGTGCCCACACTTGAAGAGCTTGCCCTGACAAAGGAGGTATCGGACTGGCTGTTCGGAACCCTTCAGTTCATGAAGAAGGTTACGAACGATGAGATGAACCCATCCGTCCTCCGATATGCGTGTTTTGAAGGCCTGCCAGGCACAGGAAAAACGACGGTAGCTGCATCTTTAGCAAAGTCGGGGAATTGGGGCTTTGTCTCAACCTCCGTAGGCGAATGGTTTGCAGGTTCCGGCGGCCATCTCGGTGATGTTATCCGCGCGGCACAGCGCTTTTTTGACGATATTGCGCTTGCCAAGGGTCCTGTGATCGGTCTGCTTGACGAGATTGATGCTCTGCCAAACCGCGCAGTTATGGAGCCCAAAGACTCGCAATTTTGGACGCCCGTTGTTACCTATGTGCTCACGGAGATTGACCGGTTACGTCAATCTGGCAAACCAGTCATTCTAGTCGGAGCGACCAATCACTTCGATCGCCTCGATGCGGCATTGGTCCGACCCGGCCGCTTAGAAGCGAAAGTGTCATTCGTCTTGCCAACGCTCGACGATCGCCGGTGGCTGTTCCAAGGCTACGTCGGCCGTATGCTGTCAGTCGATGCAATTAGAACACTGGCGCGTTTGGCGATTGGTGCGAGTCCAGCTCAGATTAAAAGCTGGTGCCTCACTGCCATAGCGACTGCAGAAACGCAGCACCGAGGCCTGTCACTCCGCGATCTTGTCGATCTCGTCGCGCCACCTAACGCACGATCAGCGGAAATGGATAAGACAGTTGCTATTCACGAGGCGGGCCACGCCATTGTCGCTCATGACCTAGGGCTGCCTATTGAGGAAATTTCCATTCTGAGCCTGGGGGATGTCGGTGGCTTCGTGAACACAGGCCCCCATGAACGAACCATTTTAACCCGATCTGAGATCGAGCGCTTTGGTACCGTGCTTTTGGGTGGACGAGCCGCCGACATCGTACTGGGTCGCGGAGCAAATGCCGGAGCAGCCTCCGATCTCGAGGCGGTCAACCACTTGTTGCGGTCGGCCATGCTCGACTTAGGGCTATATGGTTCAATCAAGACCGCCAAGAACGTCGATAGCCGCAATTTTAGGGATGGAGTGACACTGGCGACGGCCATCGAGATCGAACTCAACCGCCTCCTCGAGCGTGCAATTGAAATCGTTACTCGTCGACAACGAGATATTTCTTGCCTTGTCGAGGTTCTGCTCCCGGAAAGAGTAGTCTCTGGCGAACGGTTCCACGAAATCCTCGCGGGAGGCAGCAGCCAAAGGTCCGTCTGTAATCTGAAGCATACCCGCTCTATCGGTCGGCCGACACAATGACCATTGTCAGCGAAACCCGAGTTATCATCGAAGCGGCCTTGTCTGGGGACCCGGCTCTGACCTCTCTTACCGTTGTCGGATTGACGCCGAAAGCTCTCTCGATTGATATCGCGCCCGGCGTTCCGCCGCAATCAATCGGGGGGTGCTCCTATTCCCCACACCCGCCCTTCTATCGCGACACTGTCTCTGATCTCCTCGTTCAGACACAGCGCTCGAGGTGGCAAGGAACGATGCCATTTCCTCCGATGACGATGCCGCCGGAAGAGCGCGATCTACTCGCGCTGCATAGCCGCTACGAGAAGGCTATTGCCAGTTTCGAATGTGGGTCGGGCTGGACCGACCTACTCGACGCTGTCTTTCTCCAACTCCACAACACCTGTACCGAGCGTGAATGGTTTCCGAGCCAGATCAAGGAAAAGTATGGTTCTTTGCGCATCTACTGGCATGGAGACCTTCCCGAAGTTGGCGACCAAATCATCTGCGCAGCAGAACATCTTTCTGCACATATCTGCGAGATCTGTGGCGCCCCCGGTAGCCTCCGCCGTGACAATGGCTGGTGGTCAACACGGTGTAAGGAGCATCGATGAAACTAACGACCGGCATTCAAGCTGTCGGACGAGCTGTAGGTCCGATTGTGTCAGTGGCGCCGCTCGTTCTAGGTCTCCACTCAGGTAGTGGCCCTATCTCACTAACGTCCATTTCGCTGAAAAAATGGGGCAGTTTCCTGCCCCATTTTGAACTTACCAGTTCGTGAGAGCACCATCTTCGCGGTAAAAGATCGGCAGGCTCTCGTGCTTGAATGGATATCGAGCGAGCCCTTCCCAATCCACGTCCAGCCCTAGCCCAGGCTCATCCGAAACGTAGAGCCAACCGTCTTCCCAGCGATGCTTGCTGACAATGACGTCACCCAGACACTCGCCAGGACGGCGAGGAAGCTCCTGCACCAGCATATTTGGCGTCGCCACGTTTAGATGTAGACACGCCGCGGTCGAGATTGGGCCGATTGGGTTGTGAACCGCAATGTCGATGTAGTGGGTTTCTGCCCAACCAGCGATCTTACGGGATTCAGTGAAGCCCGCTGCAATGCACATATCGATACGTGCGTAATCGATGAGTTCTTCCTCGATAAGAGAACGGAACTGCCACTTGGTCCCCAACTGCTCGCCTGCAGCGATCGGCACTGCCGTCTGCTGGCGCAGGCGTCGATAAGATTCCGGATTTTCAATGCGAAGGGGATATTCAATGAAGAGCGGGCGGTAATCTTCGACGCCACGGCAGAGGCGAACGGCATCGGTCACGCTGGTGCGGGTATGCGCGTCGAAGGCGAGTTCAATCTTTGGCCCAAGCTCGGTGCGCAGAAGGCGGAACGCCTCGATCGACCAATCTACGGCGTGGTTCGGATCGTAAATGGCTTCGCTCTTGAACGGACCACTGTCCCAACGAATGCAGTTCCACCCCTCTGCTACGCGCTGCTTTGCAACTCCGAGCAATTCTTCCGGGGTCGCTGCAGCCATGTGGCAATAGGTGTTGACCTTGTCACGAACCTTACCGCCGAGGAGCTGGTAGACCGGCACGCCGAGCGCCTTGCCCTTGATGTCCCAAAGAGCAATGTCGATCGCAGCAATCGCACAGGTCAGAACCTGATTGGAGGGGTGGAAACCGCTGCGCCACATCAACTGCCAGAGGTGCTCACTGCGCATTGGATCTGCGCCAATCAGCATTGGCTCGAGCGCTTCAATAATGCCGGCAACACCCTGCTCGCGTGAGGTAAGCCCCGCCTCGCCGACACCGATGATGCCCTCGTCGGTTTCGACCTTCACAAACAACATCGTACGCCATTCTTTGATGAGGTACGTCGTGATCTTTGTAATCTTCATTCTAATGAACTCGCGAAAAATCTCTTTGCAGCGGCAATTACCAGTTGGTCACAGAGCCATCGCGACGGACCAGGCGTGGCGCTTGCCAGTAGCGGAAGTCCTGCTTGGCGAGCAGTTCCTCGTTCACCTCAACACCGAGGCCCGGTGCGTCGGAGACTGGGTACACTGCCCCTTCTAAGCGTGGCTGAACTGGGAAGAAGTCTGAGTTGTCGAAACCGAGATGGGTCTCAGCGGGCGAAGCGCGTGTTTCGAGCCAGGAGAAGTTCGGCACAGCGGCCGCGAAATGCACCGTCGCTGCCGTACAAATTGGCCCAAGCGGATTGTGAGGCATCATGTCGACGTAGTGGGCCTCACTCCACCCAGCGATCTTCATGGACTCCGTCAAACCGCCGACATTGCACACATCGAGACGATTGAACTGGTGGATGTCTCGCTCGATGAAAGGCAAAAACTGCCACTTGGAGGCAAACTCCTCGCCGATCGCGAAGGGGATAACGATCAAGCGGCGGAGTGCCTCATAGGCTTCTGGAGATTCTGCGCGGATAGGCTCTTCAAGAAAATCGAGCGTGCCTTTTGGCATGCGCTGACCAAAAGTCGCCGCCTCCGCAACAGTCAGACGATGGTGGTAGTCAATACCCAGAACGACATCATCACCAAGAAGCTCACGAGCCTTAATGCACCATTTTGCCGTATCTGCGATGTGCTCGCGCGGCTCGTAGATTTTTTCGTTCTGATGCCCCGCGGGGGAGAGACGCATGGCGGTCCACCCAGCATCCACCAACATTTTGGCCTCGTCGAGCATTGCCGGCCCGGGCGCTGCTGCGGTCGATGCAAAGGTTGGGATGAAGTCTCGCTGCTTGCCGCCCAACAAGTCGTAGACCGGCACACCCAGCGCCTTACCCTTGATGTCATGGAAGGCAATGTCCAGCGCCGAGATAGCCGCCTGCAGGACGCGTCCACCCTCAAAATACTGACTGCGGTAAAGGTCCTGCCAGATGCGACCGATCTGCATCGGATCCATTCCGATCAGAAAGTCAGCATAGTGCTCGATGGCGCCAACGACCGCCTTCTCGCGCCCTGATAGACCGCTCTCCCCCCACCCGACGATACCTTCGTCAGTCTCGACCTTAACCAGCAGCTGATTACGGATGCCGATCCATGCTGGATAACAACAGCCCCCCTTCCCGATGAGCGGTGCCCAGCAAGTGATCCGTATGGGCGGAGATGCAGCACGGCGCGCAGCCGCTCAAGCGCTCAGCTCGTACTTAGAACATAACGACCCGAAGTCCTTCGACCGTCGTGTAGACGCCGCGCTGTCGATTTTCTCTCAAATCTGGCCAAAGGAATTGACGCTTTCATCACGTGAAGTCTCTCAGGAATTGGTCAGGCTGGCCGGGGTGTCCGGCCGACGCTATCCAGAGGTCGCCCAAAAAATCCTTCGGTACCTGTCACCATTCGACTGCTGGTCAATGCTAGAGTATCGTCTTTACGAGGGCCAAGAAATCGACGAGCGCTTCAAAGTCATTTCGACGAAAGAGTCAGCAGTGGCACTATTGGCGGTCTTAGACAAAACCGTCGGAGAGAGTGAGGATGCTGTGATACCTTATGACCTCGCGGAGGCGCTGAAGCACATAGCAACTATCGCTCCTAACACACGCGGCGACTCCCGATATCTGCGTTTAGAAACTCTTGGGCGTCGTCAATAACCGTAACATGCGCGTGTATCTCTGTATTTTGTCCAATCCACGTGTCCATTACGCAGAGTATTAAAGTCGATACACTACCTCAAAGAGAGGCGCGTCAACCTTCCGACGAGATACGTGCTGCGGACAGCGTTGCCGCGCCGCGCCAAGAGTTCCTTGTTACCACGAACCTCTAGCAACCGAGTTCCAAAGGGTGCCCCAAGCGTACGAGCTTCCCGTAGAAAAGAGGGTGAATGTCACTTCCCCTACTTTCGGTCCCGCTTCTTCAGATAAAGCTCGAAGCATTGGATCAGCAGTTCCTTCATAGAGATCCGCTGCTCCGCAGCCGCCTGTTTGAATTTGGTGTGCCAATCAAGGTCCATACGGAAGGTCATATCAGCCAGCTTAGACTTGAGGGGAAGCGCGTCCCGAAGTTTAGGATTGTCACCCTCCGTCTCTAGTTTTTTTCGATTTGGATATGACAAGTACATATGCGTAATTTCCTTGAAATAAGCGAGCAAGGCTCAAAATAAAACTAATGAGCCTCACCTAATTTTTCATCGAACTACACGCAGCAAAAAGGCCCGTCAACCAATCGATTCATCACGCAAGCCACTGATATACATAGCTAAATAGCTCAGTAGCTAGATACCTAAGACGCCATTACAAGTCTCTATTGAGCGCAAGCTGTTGAGCCCAGTGCAAAACACGTGAGGCTTCACCATCTTCAATGAAGGAGACGACTCGACCTAAGGCACAGCGGCGACATCGGTTGCTAGGCGCAGGCAGCTTCGATAGATGAGCAGTTATCCACAACCTAGACTGCTACGACAAGGTGCTACGATGACGTGCTACGGCCGGTAGCTAAGTCATTGAATTTACTGATGCATGGAGAGTGGCTGGGGTGCTAGGATTCGAACCTAGGAATGCCGGTACCAAAAACCGGTGCCTTACCACTTGGCGACACCCCAACGTGAGGTGGTGTCTACACGAGTTATTTGTGCTTCGCAACATGATGAAATCGGTGATGAAAAGTTCTCAACGACTTGATCGCGCCCAGATACTAAGTCTCTAACGCGTAAAGTCCGGGCCGGAGGATTTCGCCTGCGGCAGAAGCGCTACCCACTCGCTATAACCACGCCCAGCTACACGCGCGTTCGGCGGGAAGAGCGGACTTGTTGGAGCTGGTTCTTGGGCTTCACTCCCCTAGAACCCTTGGGAAATCAATCGCTTCGATTTGCGGGTCCTGTTGCGAGACCCACTAACTTTGGGCGAGCGGAGTAGGTCACGGGCATGCCTGGCGGCCTACGGGCAGCATGAGCGGATGAGATCGGTACATGTTTATTCAGCGTCGCCGCACGCAGAATTGCCAACGGAGAATGACGCTGCGCACGCGCATAGTGATGGTGAATTTTCTCTTACGTGCCGCGCGCAAATGCGATCACCGGGAAAATAGTTTGATCAACCTTCGCTCGCTAAGGTGGCGCCATTGGGATGAGGTATTGTCATGTACTATTTTCCGAATATTGATGAGCGCACAGGCGTCGAGTTCATATATTCCGGCATTCAGGCGCATAACGAACCCGTGCAGCACGAAGGCTTTGTGGTCTACGAAAGTGTCACCCTCGAAGATAATGCAGTGCTCCGTAATGTGAGAGTGGACAGCGCCATCGACCCGCTCTTTCGGCGCTCTGTAGTCGATCCCAATGCCATCTATGTCGTCAAGAAATTGATCGACGGTTGGGTCGTCTACGCCATTGAAACCGAAGGTCAGCTCAGCACTGGTCGGCTCACCAATTTCGTGCGCCGGCGTCTAGTCGCTGCCACTTTGATCGCCTTACTCGCGGCTCTCGTGCCGCTGGCGAGTAGTGCTGGCGGAGAGATTGGCCTGACACTGATGAGTGCGGTAGCCTTGCTGAGCCTCTTGAGTGCGATACACTTTAAGCAACTGGGCGAGGTCTTGCGTTCGGCTTCGGTGCTGCGCAAGTCACGCAGTCTCGACATCGTTTAGAGGCTTGGTTCGCCGCTTGGTGCAATGAACAGCGCCCAGACGCCGCTTGCGCAGAGGGCCGCCAGCGCCATCTTGAGCACGTCCCAAATGATGAACGGCTGCACGGCTTTGCTGAAAGCGGACGCAAATACATTGGTCTGATCGACCCATTGCGCGCCAGACATAATGACGAGCCATGCAAAGCCAAAGACAAACATCAGCAAATTGCCCAGCATCATTCCGGTGAAGAGCAGAAATGGACGCTGGGTGGCACCACGATCAGCGACATAACCGACGATGGCAGCCTGCGCCAGAAAGCCGATGAGAAAGCCGCTCGTTGGCCCGTTCATATAGTTGAGCGATCCTCCCCCGGCGAAAACAGGCACGCCCAATGCGCCTGCGAGCAGATAGACCGCGACGGTCGCAACGCCAATTCTGGCGCCCCCCACAGCAGCGAGAAGAGCGACGGCGAAACTCTGCAACGTGACCGGAACGGGCCAAGCGAAAACGCTCATTCTGGCCGACAGCGCGATCAGAACAGCGCCGACCAAAATCGCGGCTAGCGAAAAGGCCCATCGCGCGCCTTGGCCAGGCGGCAACACAGCCCCGAGCAAGGTATTGAAAACCACGCCATTTTTCACGGTAGGCATTAGAGCTGTCATGCCGTAACTTCCACTTCACGGTGGCATTCGCGTGCACAGAATATCTGCAAAAACAGAGAAATCGATATAAACGGCCTAGTGTGATCCGATGCAAGCCTTAGCTTTTAACACCCAATTTAGCGCCGATACCGGTCATTCGATAGTTGTACACCCAAGCGTTACCAGAATTACCGCTCCGAACGCTTCCGCCTACACATTTACGGGTACTAATAGTTTTTTGACTGGCCAAGAAAGACTGGCCTTAGTCGATCCAGGACCTGAAGATCAGGCGCATTATCATGCACTTGAGCGCGCTATCGCAGGACGGGTCGTGGATGCAATTATTCTGACTCACACCCACCGCGATCACAGCGCTGCCGCTCCCTATTGGCGTCAGCGGTTGAGCGCCCCGCTGTGGTCGAATGGACCCCATCGCCTTTCGCGGCCGCTCCGGCGATTTGAAGTGAACGCAATTGCACGGTCAGGTGATTTCACTCTCGTCCCAGATCGCGTTCTGCAAGACGGTGACCATGTCATGGCAGGAGACGTCGAGATCGTGGTGCACACCACGCCGGGCCACTGCGCCAATCATTTGGCCTTTGGCATTGCGGGCACGGACACCATTCTCACTGGCGATCATGTCATGGGTTGGAATTCAACCCTGGTGTCGACGCCCGATGGGTCGATGGCGGACTATTTCAGCTCGCTCGATAAGCTGATCGCCCTGCCCTATCGTCGCTATCTGCCCGCACATGGGGGCGAGATTGAAAATGGGCCGGACTATGCCCGCGCGCTCAAAGCGCATCGTGAAATGCGCAATAGCCAAGTGGTTGCGGCCGTTGAGGGTGGGGCTCGGACAATCGGGCAAGTGGTGGCCCAAATCTATCCCACGCAGCCGCCGAAAGTGCGTATGGCGGCACGCATGACCATTGCTGCCCATGTCGAGTATTTGGCGGAGCGCGGCGCGATTAAAGCGCGCCACACTCTCTTTGGAACGAGGCTGTCGCCCGCTTAATTGCGGTCAAAACCGACAGCGCCTTCGCGGCCGGTTTGGCCACGGTGGCGGAGCATATGGTCAGCGAGAACCAGCGCCATCATCGCTTCGCCCACTGGGACAGCGCGAATGCCAACGCAAGGGTCGTGCCGGCCCTTGGTGATGATGTCGGTGTTTTCGTTCTGCGTGTTGACCGTCTGGCGTGGGGTCAGGATCGAGGACGTCGGTTTCACGGCAAAGCGGCAAACGATCGGGTCGCCGTTGGAAATGCCGCCCAAAATGCCGCCAGCGTGGTTGGAGAGGAAGTAAGGCTTACCCTCGCCCGCGCGCATTTGATCAGCGTTTTCAACGCCAGTGAGGGATGCAGCATCAAAACCGTCGCCGATTTCGACGGCTTTTACAGCATTGATGCTCATCATGGCCGAGGCGAGGTCGGCGGAGAGCTTGCCGTAGATTGGGGCCCCCCAGCCGGCGGGAACGCCTTCGGCGACAACTTCAATGACGGCGCCGACGGAATTGCCGTCCTTGCGCAGACCATCAAGATATTCAGCCCAGAAGGTGGCAGCCTTAGCGTCGGCGCAGAAGAAGGGGTTCTGGTCGACCTGTGCCCAATCGAAATTGTTGTAGTCGATTTTGTGCGGGCCGATCTGGACGAGGCTGGCGCGGATGGTAATGCCCTGCAAGACCTGACGAGCGACAGCGCCAGCAGCCACACGCGCTGCGGTTTCGCGCGCGGACGTGCGGCCACCACCGCGATAATCGCGAATGCCGTATTTCTGGTCGTAGGTATAGTCAGCGTGGCCCGGGCGATATTTGTCGCGGATGTCGCCATAATCTTTCGAGCGCTGATCAGTGTTTTCGATCATCAGGGAGATCGAGGTGCCAGTAGTGCGCGGCCCGTCGGTGCGTTCGTCTTCGAACACGCCGGAGAGGATTTTCACCTCATCGGCCTCGCGGCGCTGGGTAGTGAACTTGGATTGGCCGGGTTTACGGCGGTCCAGATCGCGCTGGATGATTTCCGGTGTCAGGGTGATGCCGGGCGGGCAACCATCGACCACCACGCCCAAAGCGGGTCCGTGGCTTTCGCCCCAAGTGGTGAAACGGAAAAGATGGCCGAAAGTGTTGAACGACATGCGTAGTCCCCGTGGTCAGGGCTGTTCTAGGCAGGGCTAGGCCGGAGGGCAAGGGCAAAGCGCGCGTCAGACGTTGAACCCGCCGCGCGTTTGAACAGTCAAATAGGCTTAGACGTCGACGGCGGACCAAGTGTCCTCAGCCGAGAACAGCTCCATTTTGCCGCCAGCGAAGTGGGCGATTACGCCCTGCGGAGGCGGCCAATTGAGCACTTCCTTGCGGTCGGCACCGGCAATGAGATGACGCAGAACCCGCAGCACGCCGCCATGGGCGACGACAATCGCATGGGGGGTAACGTCATTGGCGAAATCGAGCAGGCGGGCTGCAACATCGTCGTAGTTCTCGCCGTTTTCGGGGCGGAACTCCCAATAGCTGGCGTCGCGTTCCCCCGGCGCGTAGGCGGCAAACTTCTGCGCGACGTCGTCATGCAGCAGGCCTTCGAAAGCGCCAAAGGATATTTCAATCAAACGCTTATCATGAATGACGGGCGGCAGCGCGACATCAAAAGCGGTGCGCATGCGATCCATGGTTTCGGAGGCACGGCCTAGGGGGGAGGCGAACCACTGAACCTGGGTCGGATCGACCCCATCGCGCTCCAACATGTCGCGCAGCAGAACGCCATTAGCATTGGCCTGCAACTTGCCGGTTTCGTTGAGTGGAATATCGCGGCTACCCTGATAGCGGCGCTCGCGGTTCCACGAGGTTTCACCATGGCGGGCGAAGTAGAAATCCGGCCAATTCGGGGCGGTCATGGCAAATCACGCTTTAGATGCGTGTCCTTATCTGGAGTCGTATGCAAGGTTGTGGCACATGCTTGCTGTAAGGGGCAAGTTCACCGAACCCCAGAACGGTCCACAAAAGAGGCCCAATTGACCCTCAGCGCTCGTGAAATTTCCGCCCAATTGTCTGCCCTTGTTTCGGGTGATGCCGTTATCACCGACACGAGCGACATGGGGGCCTATCTCAGGGAACCGCGGAAGCGTTTCCACCAGAGCGCGGCAGCAGTAGTCATTCCGCCGGACGTGGCAGCTGTGCAGGCCATTTTACGCTGGGCCAATGAGAACCGCGTGGCCATTGTCCCGCAGGGGGGAAACACCGGCCTCGTGGGGGCGCAGGTGCCGCTCTATGGGCACGAGGTTATCCTCTCCACCGCCAAGCTCAATGCCATCCGGTCGGTGGACACGGCTGCGGGCGTGATGGTGGCTGAAAGCGGTGTCATTCTCGAAAGCGCCCATAAGGCCGCCGATGCTGTGAACTCCATGTTTCCGCTGTGGCTGGCCTCGCAAGGCTCGGCGCGGATAGGTGGCGTGCTCTCGTCCAATGCGGGCGGCGTCAATGTGCTTGCCTATGGCAATGCGCGCGAATTGACGATGGGCGTTGAAGCGGTGCTGGCGGATGGGCGGCTCTATCAAGGCCTCAATGCGCTCAAAAAAGACAACACCGGCTATGACTTAAAGGATTTGCTGGTTGGCGCGGAGGGGACGCTGGGCATTATCACGGCCGCGAGCCTCAAGATTTTCCCAAAGCCGGAAGTTCACGAAACGGCGCTGGTCAACGTCGTCGATCCGCAAGCGGCCTTGGTGCTGTTCCAACTGATGCGCGAGCGTCTGGGCAGTCGCCTCAATGCGTTTGAGCTGATCCCCCATATCGGGCTTGAGATCCAAATGCGTCACGGCATGTTGGATGCAGACCCAACAGCAAGCCATTCGCCTTGGTATGCGCTAGTGGAAGTCACCCGCATGGCCGGAACGGAACCGGGGGCGCTGCAGTCGGCGCTGGAGGCCGCGTTTGAGCGCGAGATGATTTCTGACGCTGCGCTCGCCACCTCTCTGGCAGATCGTAATCGCATGTGGGATTTCCGCGAGCAGATGAGCGAGTGCCAATCCAAGGAAGGCGCTTCAATCAAGCATGACGTTTCGGTGCCCATTGCTGCCGTTCCAGCGCTGATCCGCGAAGGCATTGCTGCCGCTGAGAAATTTGCGCCCGGCATTCGCCCGGTACCGTTTGGCCATCTTGGCGATGGCAATATTCACTTCAACTTCTCAATGCCTGTCGGCGCAGACCCAAAAGCCTTTATGGCCCAATATGATGAGGCCATGCATGGGATCATCTATGAGGTGGTGTTGCGCCACGGGGGCTCTGTTTCGGCAGAGCACGGGATTGGTCAGCTCAAGGTGGATCTGCTCAAGCAGGTGAAAGACCCGGTGGCGCTGGAGATGATGCGGGCGATCAAAACCGCCTTGGACCCCAATGGAATTTTGAACCCGGGCAAGATGCTGGGATAGACCTCGGCCACAATCCGCTTGCGCTGCGCCAGATATTGCTGGAGCAATTGAAGAGGCGGTTGAGGGGGCTCGATTGGCAGGTATGGTTGGGCGACATTTGCGGCGTGCCGGGATTTGGGCGCTGAACTGCATTGCCAATTTTTTGCCCGATGGAGCCATGGGTTATCCGTTTCGCCGGTGGCTTTGGCGTGCTGTCGGGGTCAAGCTCGGGCGTAATGTTCGGCTTGAGACACAGGTCGCCATCTTGGGGACGAAGCTGTCCATCGGCGCCGATAGCTATGTGACGCGCCGGTGTTATTTTGATCTGACCGGACAGGTGAGCATTGGCGAACGGGTGACGGTTGGGCATGGCACGAGTTTTATCACAGCACAGCACGCCATAGGCTCGACCGAAAAGCGCTGCGGGGTGGTTACGCCGCTCCCTATCAGCGTTGGCGATGGCGTTTGGATCGGCGCAAATGTGACGATCTTACCGGGGGTTAGCATTGGTGCCGGGGCTGTGGTGGCCCCGGGTCGGTGGTGACAGAGTCCGTTACAGAAGATACGCTGGTCGGCGGCGTTCCCGCCAAACTCATCCGTCGCTTGTGAGGCGCCAGTGACTTTGATGTGCCTTGGTATGGGAAATGTTTGTTCTTGAATATGGTCTTAGCGGACTGCACATCTGAGCAATGTTACTCAAAGATATCCAATTCCTCGACGACGCAACGCGTCCTCCTGTTCCCGTTATTGAAGGCGTGACGCCTGACCAGCGGGAAGCGGGGAACCACTTGCGCGATATTCATGATTATTTGCGCCAGCACCTGAGCACGCTGGGGCAATTGATCGAGCGTGCTTCCGCGGGCGAGGTCGCGGCTTCTGAAGTGCGTGATGCAGTCGATAGCTTGCCCATCACAGCAAACTATAGGCGCTTTGGGAATGTTTGTGGGCAGTATTGCCACCTCATTCACAAGCACCACACCATTGAAGATCAAGCGCTTTTTCCGGCGCTGGCGACCCGCAGCCCAGCTTTGAAGGCTGTGATGGAGCGCTTGGAAGCCGAGCATGTGACCGTGCACCATCTGCTTGAGCTGATGATCACCAAGATCATGAGCCTGTCGGATGAGCCAACACGCGCTCATTTCGATGACGCGGTTGAAGTGTTCCGCGCCTTTGAAAAACTGCTGCTGAGCCACTTCAAATATGAAGAGGACAGCATCATCGATGCACTGGGCTATTATGGGATCTTGTAACTAGAACAAATCCATCTGCCCTGAACCACCGCCGCCGCCCGCAGCTTTTTTGCGGGAGCGCGGCGCTGGCGGCTCAGGCTCGCTCAGCGTGATCGGCTCGATTAGCCCCGGATCATCATCGCGCGCAGAATTTACGCGGGTCGACACCGGGTGGAATTTTAGCAGACCATCTGCCAGCGGGGATAACATTTGTGTGGCTTCACCCGCCCGCACTTCGCGCGTGTTCAACCAAAGGTCCTGCTGCTCTTCATCCAAGAGGATCGCGGGCATGCGATGGTGGATCTCAGCGAGCTGCGGATTTGCCGGGACGGTGATGGTCGCGACACTATCAATCTCTTCGCCATTGGGACCTGACCAAGTGGCAAAAAGCCCCGCAAGAGCAAGCGGTTGGCCGTCTGTGCGCGTAATGTAATAGGGCTGCTTTTTCTTATCGGGGCCGGTGTGCCACTCGTAATAGCCCGAGGCCGGAACGATGCAGCGGCCATGCTTGAGCGGGTCCCGAAAAGCGGGTTTATCGGCAATGCCTTCAGCCCGCGCATTGACCAGCAAAGAAAACTCGCGCGGGTCTTTGACCCAGCCGGGTACCAGCCCCCAGCGGGCAAAATGTCCCTCACGACGACCACCCGCTTCCCAAATAGAAACAATGGGCTGTGTTGGTGCGATGTTGTAGCGCGGTACAGTCTCGATACTGTTCAGTAGTTTGAACAGTTCAGCCATCATTTCAGGCGGCAGGGTAGAGGCGTATCGTCCGCACATGAGGGTCTCCTTTACCTGCTTGAGTTAGTGTCTCTCGCAAGAAATCGCAAATCTGGTCTTTTCTCACATGAACGATCGTCCAAACGCAGCCAGCGTAGCCCTCGTGCGCGGCGGCAAAGTCCTGCTGATCAAGCGCGCCCACGCGCCCTATCAGCACCTGTGGACTTTTCCCGGGGGGCGCCTCGACCCCAATGAAACTATTGAGCAATGTGCAATTCGCGAGCTGCAAGAAGAACTTGGCGTGACCATTCGATTTCCTCGCCATGTCATGACGCAGCACTTGGGGCAGAATGAAGCCTATCGCCTGGCAATTTTCACCACGGTCGACTTCTCCGGAACCATCACGCCCTCGGACGAGGTGACGGACTACAAATGGGCCGATCCCGGAATGATGCTGGCGCTGCGCACAACGGCTGGGCTCAATGGAATCATCCAAGAATGTTTTAGAAATTTGGGCCAGGTTTGGTAAGGTAGGGCATGCGCAGTTTGCCCCGAACCCGACCTATTTTTGTTGCGAAAAGCCCAAGGACTTTCGCCTTGGCCGCTTTGGCTATGTTCGGCTTTGCCACACCGGTTCTGGCCATTGATCCACCCTATCAGCGGCAAATGGAGCGCCTGTCCGAGGTTATGGGGTCGCTCTATTACCTTGCCCCGCTTTGCAAAATTGGCAGTGAAGACTGGCGACTGCAGATGTCGGAGCTGATCGAGCTGGATGAGCCCGATGATGATCGGCGGCAGCGCCTAGCGGGCGCATTTAATAACGGGGTTACGGCATATTCGCGCACCCACAAGCAGTGCACGGCCTCGTCGCGCGAAGCGCATTCGCGCTTAACCGTTGAGGCTGAACGAATTGCACGGGACATCCATACCCGTTACGCTGAGTGAGGAAATTTACAATTCCTTATATCGTGTTAACCCTTGGGTCACATCTTACGCGCCACGGGCGAAAACTCGTGTTATAGCGCGAGCATGAGCACTCCGAAGTCAATTTTCGCCCCATCGGCCGACACCAACACTTTCGACCGCAACCAAGCGGAAAGTCAGATCGCTTTGGAGTATCTGGCCGAGGCTTGGAACAGCGCTGAAGAAGATGGTGTTGAAACCATCGCTCTGGCACATGCCTCGCTTTTCGCCGCTCTCGCGACATTTGTGAAACTGCATGGCGACGATGCTGCTGCGGTTTTGGTCGAGCAATTGCCGAACCGCTTGCGCAATGGCGAATACAATCTCGAGCGCGTGCTGCAATAGGCCTATTTGTGGCTTTTGGCTGGCACTTATGGGCGTCCTGAGGGGCGCGGCATAGGCATATCGGGGCGCTTTTGGGCGCAAAGATTCAGTGATTTCAGACGTGTAGGACCGTCGCGCGGGTAAGAACCGGCGCGGCGTTTTGCTGTTTGGGGGATCGGGCGGAGTATAGGGTGTTTTGGGGTATGGGGGGCAATTTTCAGGCCATGCTAAAATTCAAAAAACCGCACAATACAATCAAAAAAAACCACATCCAATGAACAACTAATATCTCAACTAGCCACCATCAATAAACAACCCGAATTTCATTGCACGCCAATTCTTACAGCGGATAAGATCAATTAGATAATATCCTTGAGAGCAGCAATGAAAAGCATCATACTCTTAGCAATATTCGGCGTAACTTTAACTGCGTGTGCAAGTGGCTCCGCAGTCCGAACATCTCAGAACACTGCGATCATTCGCGCTAGTGCTGCACCAGTTTGTGGAGGCATTGGTGCTGCCGCGGTTGCGGAAAAACAGGCTGCCATCGAGACACTAAAATCTGGGTTCGACAGGTACATAATTACCGGATCAGCGTCGGCGAATAATGTCAGCGTTAGCCAGACAATTGGCCGGGCAACAACATACGGTACGTACAACCGTTACGGCTATACGGCACAAACAACCTTCACCCCGCAGACCGTAGTGAGTGGAGCGCACGAACAATCATTCTCTATAGTAATGTTCAGAAACGGAGAACCTGCGGCACGCAACGCAATTGATGCCAAGACTGTTCTGGGCGAGAACTGGGAAAAGTCCCTCAAGAACGGCATTATGACCTGCACTTGAACGCGCCAGGCCCTTTGACTGAGATCTGAATTCCAAAATGTGGCCTCGCTCGTTTCACGAAAGTTGTCGCCCTATCACCCGACGCCGTTCGTCGAACTCTCACCATCGCGCGAGATGAAGGAAGACCCCACCCCGGCCCTCCCCTCAAGGGGGAGGGAGAAAAAGGGGCCAGTGCGCAAAGGGGAGGAGTAGAGAGGTGCCCCGGCGCACTCGCAAGGAGAAGGCGGAAGCCCCCACCCGGCCTCCCCCGCGAGCGGGGGAGGAGTAATAAGGTCTACGCCGCAAGGGGGAGGAGAAGGCCCCCTCACCCGACGCTGCGCGTCGACCTCTCCCACTGGGGCGAGGTTAAGGGGGGATAATTATATTTCGCAGTGTGATGGCAGTTTAGAGGGCGGCTTCCCGAGCCAGAGACAATCCTCTCTATTCCTCAGCAAAACTGCGCATTAGCGTTGCTCTTGTTGTCAGTATGGGAGCCGAGCATGCGCATTGTTCTTTTGAACTTTCTTTCGCTCGATGGTGTCTATCAGGGGCCGGGCTCGCCGGAAGAAGATCGGACGGACGGGTTCGAGCGCGGCGGCTGGCTGGTCCCCTTTGTCGATGCCGCATTTGAGCGGGCGATTGAGACCTGGGCCGCATCGGCCACAGGGTTTCTCTTCGGGCGACGGACCTATCAGGAGTTCGGCGCTGTGTGGCCAACGATAACCGACACCAATGATGTTAACGCCAAGCGCCTCAACACGCTGCCGAAGTATGTGGCGTCGTCTCCGGGGATCGAGACGAGCTGGGGGCCAGCGACCGTTTTGGCGGGCAATGTTGAGGCGGCTGTGGCGGAGCTGAAACAAAGTGGCGAGGGCGAACTGCAGATCCACGGCAGTGGACGCCTTGGGCGCTCGCTGGTGGCGGCGCACCTCGTTGACGAGATGCGACTGACTATTGCGCCGGTGATCGTTGGCCAGGGGCGTAAGCTCTTTGGCGACACCAGCGCGCCGCGCGGATTTGAACTGGTGGAGCAGAAGCAAACGCCATCGGGCCTGCTGCTAGTGCGGTTCGTGCAGAGTGGTGACGCTGGTGTGGGGACTTATGTGCGAGGCGAGACGAATGTGGGGCTTGGGGGATAGGGTGGCCGAGGCAAGGCTGCTGCAGCTGGGACACTGTACGAGAACACCCCCACCCCAGCCCTCCCCTCAAGGGGGAGGGAGAAGAGACGTTCCCCACCGCACCCGCAAGAAGAAGGCAGAAGCCCCCACCCGACCTCCCCCGCGGGCGGGGGGACTGTTTACAACTTGCTCATTTGGGATTCTAGTTTGATTGCTTGGGGGTGATTTGCCGGAGGGTTTGAGATGGATTGTCCAGATTGTTCTAGCACTGCCACGGTCAAGCGCGGCCTCAAGGCGGGTTACCAGCGATTTAGCTGTAAGGAGTGTGGTCGGTACTTTACTGATCGCGCCCCTAAATTCAGCGCTCAGACAAAAGCGCAGGCCGTTCAGATGTATCTCAACGGCACCGGCATTC
>NZ_JABBDZ010000023.1:0-28760 GCF_012847305.1 Devosia sp. MC1541 | reverse complement strand
CCCTCGTTGTCGAGAACCAGTCGCACGGCGCGTTCGCGGACCTCAGGGGAAAACTTGTTCGTCGTCTTGCTCATGATGCTCCATCCTACTCAAGAGTCGGAGCCTCCGGCAAACCCGGCGCGGTTCAGCCTTCGCCATTCCACCTATCGAATGAAAACACGAAACTGCTGACGCTGCCAACAATGTCTAGGCTGTCGCTATTACTTTGACACGCCGTAGAGCCATCACGCACTAAAACGAGTGCTTACGTATGGTTTGTGCCAAAAGCTAGATGCCGGCTACTCAGCCCCATAGAGACGTTGTCATCGATCGAAATCCATGTCTGCTTTTGGGAGATCGGAATAGGTCTTCTGAAAGGCCACAATGAGGGCGGAAGCGGTTCTGCAGCATATCTGTCACGAGCAGTCATCAGCCAGCGTCAGTAAGTGATTGGTTTGGCGGTCATGCGCAAACGGGTTAAGCACCGTTTCGTCTGAACGTGCCAGTGGGGTATGGCGCGTCCGGCTCGCGGCATTGGTTCTAACTCATCATCAAATATCAGGCAGTACCTGATCGGTTGCTACGCATCTTGCATTAACTGCTTACGATCCCATCGCTTCTCCTACATATCATTGTTCAAACGATAGGCATTCAAACTCAGTGACAATGTTATCACATGTCGCTTGGTAACGTTGTCATTTGGAGGTTGTAGCGGCCATGCTGCGTGGTTCGACCATTTTAAGTGTGCGGAGGTCGAGAATGAGCAAGCAACTGCCTCGTGAATTCGGGACTGACATCGCCAGTCCCGATCATTGCTGATGATTAGGCGGCTTTCACGTTGGCCTGCGCTTCGCCGAGTTCGGTGAGCTTCTTATCAGTCGCGAGTTCCTCGATCAGAGTGGCATCAAAGAGTTTGACAGCTTCAATGTAGCCCAACTGCTTCGCCCAGCTCTTCAAGGTCCCGTAACGCGCGATTTCATAGTGCTCGACGGCCTGTGCAGCGGCGACCAGACCAGCGTCCAAGGCCATTGTGCCTTTAAACTCATCCATGATCGATTTACCTTCCTCGAGGATGCCAAGGATAGCGTCGCAAGTCTTGCCACGAGCCGGTTTTCCGATGAGCTCAAATACCTGCTCTAGACGGTCGATATGGCCTTCGCTTTCTTCCTGATGCTGTAGGAAGCCTGCGGCCAACTCCTGAGACTCCGCTGCTTTCGCCATCTTTGGCAACGCTTTGACGATCTGCTTTTCGGCATAGTAGATGTCCTTGAGCGTATCAAGGAACAAGTCGTCTAAGGTCTTTTCACTCGCCATTGTGCTCTCCATTACAAGGGGAGATGCCCAACGGGGACGCACCCGCTGGGTTCCATACAAGGATCAACACAACACGGTTTTTTGGAGACTGAACGCACTTGTCGGCAGCGAAGACTGCTGCTCACTCGCCTGTTAGCATTATTCGGGCATCGAGAGTATTGCGCTGTCGCCAAAGCACGGCGGACGCATTCAGCTGACTTTGCATTCTGGTTCAAATTCTACTAGAAATCAGAAACAGTCGGTATTTTTTGACTATGGCGTTGGAAGTCCTTTGGATCTTGCTTCGTATTCGCTGGACGCTAAGGTCGAAGTTCGTCAAGGCACCATTCCAAGATCGGCTACCAGTTGAGTTCGTCCATGCACGGCCTAGCCCAGATAGTGTTCGTCGTAGCCACAAGATGCGCTTTAGTGCCGAAGTCAGAGGCGGCAGCACCCGCTTCAAGATTTGGGCCCCCAAATGCAAGACTATGAAGCTCAAGCTAAAGGGTCAGTGGGCTTTGATCGAGCTTGATGCCATAGGAGAAGGTTGGCACCGACTCGATGTGGAAGGCGTAGGAGCAGAAACCCTATACAAGTACGTCCTCCCCGATGGCCGGGCGATCCCCGATCCGACATCCCGGCATCAACCCCAACGTATCCACGGATATAGCGAGGTGATAGACCTCAGGCATTCAAATGGACCGACGCGGAATGGACGGGGCGACTTTGGGAATAAGCGGTCATCTACTAAACGCACGTGGGGACATTCACCGAAATGGGACATTTGCCGCCGCAGCAAGAAAGCTAGATCGCTTGGTGGCATGTGGGCGTGACTGCGGTGCAGATCATGCCGATCGCCGAGTTCTACGGCAAATTCAACTGGTGTTACGACGCTGCCGACAGCTAACTATGGGCGTCCCGAGGACTTGAAGGCATTCATCGACGAGGCGCACCGGCGTTCATCGATGGTGTTATTCGATGTCGTCTACAACCATTTCGGACCGCTCGGAAACAACCTGCCGGACATTCGACCGATCTTCACTACGAAGCACAAGAGTCCGAGGGGCGAAGAGATCAACTTCGACGGCCTGAGGTTCGACGCCGTGCACACGATCGTTGATGATACGCCCACCCACATCCTTGAATTGTTGGCGGCTCGGATCCGTGCTTCTCCACCACACAGACATACCCATCTGATCGTCGAGAATTCGGATAATCAGGAAGTTTTGCTACGACCGAATAGCAGTGCGGAGCCGGTACACTACACCGCCCAATGGAATGATGACGTTCATCATCTTCTGCATGCAGCCGCAACGGGAGAGAACACGCGCTACTATGCTGACTTCGATGACTTTGAAGGGCGTTCGAGCATGCTCGGTCGCGCCTTGGCAGAGGAGTTTGCTTACCAAGGAGAGATGAAACCGCATGCGGGCATGAAGCGAGACGAGCCGAGCGGAGGCCTGCCGGCGACATCTTTTGTTGTTTACATGCAGGATCACGACCAGGTCGGCAATCGGGTAAAAGGTGACGGATTACCAAACTGGCGACCAGCGATGCGGTAAAGGCGCTGACCGCGATATACCTACTGTCGCCGCAGATCCCGATGCTCTTTCACGGGGAGGAATGGGCTAGTGCCCACCCATACCCAATCTGTTCCGATGTGCCGACCGAACTTCGGAAGACAGTGCGCAAGGGCCGTGAGGAAGAACTAAAGAACAGCCCAGAGCATGCAGATCCCATTAAACCGAGTGTTAAAGAAGCTGCACATCCCTCCAGCGCCAAGACTTTGGAGTCCGCCAAACTCGACTGGTCCAACCTGAACAAGCGTCCCCATCAGCGGTGGTTCACGCATTATCAGCCGCTGATTGATCTTCGAAAAGCTGAAATAGTGCCTCGTCTTTTTGAACAGAGTGGCTTTGCTGGACAATATGAATTGCTCGGCGTCAAATCTGTGCTCGTGACATGGAAAACGGGCGACGGATCAAGCTTGCGGCTGTACGCCAACTTGGCCGACGAGACGCAGGAAGGCGTCCCGCCGTTGAAAGGGCGACAGATTCTTCTTCAAAGATATGCCGACGAGGGCCGGCGATGTGGACGATAGAAGTGTGACCTTCCGCGAATGGCCAAGCAGTCAATCGCCGTGTTCGCCACCCGTAGCAATCGCATTCGTCCATCGATCGTTGTCGCAATGAGCACAGATTGGTGCGCACCGGTCCGTCGAGGTATGACCACACTGCATGCAGCTGAGTAAGGCATCGACGGACCTCCGGTCGACTTCTTGGGGCCGCTCTATTTCCCACGGCGGTAGGATCGGCAGTCCAGGTCGAGCCCTTGCGCTCTTGAACACGGTCAAAACGCCATTCGCTTCGACAATGGCGTGCTCCACCTCTCCCAACTGCCTTATGCCCTTCTCGCGAAGCTGCTGCAAAAGCTCACTCGTACCAAGGCTGCTGCTATTAAGGAAAGAGCTACAGATGACGCCGTCGCGAACGGCCTGCTCGGGCTTTCCGTCGATCAAGTGTTCAATGACTTTGCTTCGCGTGATTCCGAGGTCGATGAATTTGTTCGCTAGGACCACTGCGGTGACGACCAGCAGGCAGTGGAGTAAGGGAACGTCGGGGTAGAACATCGCATCGCCAACGGCCGATCCAAGCGCGATAACCAATAGGAATTCCACGGTCGAGAGCTGACCAATGGCCCTGCTGCCAAGCCAGCGCAGCAAGATTAGCGTATAAGCGTAGATGATCGCCGTTCGGATGATGATTTCCAAAAAGAAGAATGGGGGCTCGTTACCGATGAACATGCGTTGCCAGTCAAAACCTGCCATGCTCGGCATCCTATGCTGTTGTTACGAGATGCTTAGCCGCCATGTTAATAAAGGCCCGCTGATTCCGTCCGACGCAATGAAGATGAATAGCTGCCGGCTTCAGCTCCGCCATAGCCTCTATATGGGCGCGATGCTTGCCGACATCTGATGATATTGCGATGCATTTCCGGAGATGATCGAGAGTCATCGTTCTCGCAACAGCGTCGAAATCCTGGGGCTGGCGCAGATCCCAAGCCGCATCGCCACCAACAGAGGGAGCCCGCCATTGATCGAGAGCTTCTCTGATCGCAATCTCTTCATCCTCGGCCCACGACAACGCATGCTGAATGTCGACAGGCTTGTCCTCGCCGCCGTTATCCCGAAATGCGCCGACGACCTGCCGCAAATCATCGATGTTGCAGCCAGTCGTGAGCAAGCCATCCGCCCACCGTCCGCAGAAAGCTGCCGTCGCTGGCGTGACCGCGCCCCCGAACAGGGGGATGGGGCGCTGGGGCCGGGTAGAGAGCTTGGCTTCAACCACCGTCACCCGCCCCGATGCGTCACGGTCTCGCCATCCAATAAAGCACGGAAAGTCTCGACACACTCTCGTAGCCGCGCATTGCGCTCGGATTTTTCGGGCCAATACTCCTCGACAATCGCTTCGTTGATCGCTTCTCCCGTGCCTACCGACAGCCAAAGCCGGTCGGGAAACATTTCTCCGATCGTGGCCGCTGTCTGCGCCAGTATTGCGGGATGATAGCGGTATCCGGGCGCTGATATCATCCCTTATCCAAACTCCGTCGCTTGCATGGCTGCGCCAAGCCAAGACCAAGCGAAACCTGATTGCCCTTGGCGATCGCTCCACGGATGAAAATGGTCTGAAGACTTCGCGCATGCGAACCCAGCTTGCTCGGCCTCGCGAACCAAGCCCAGTAATTCGCTTGGAGAGAACTGCTCGTGAGACGCATGGTAGCCTATCAAGGTCATGTGATGTCTTTCCAGTTGTCGAGTAGTTCTTGTGTGGTGCACGCCGACAGTTGCTGTCCGAAGCGGCTTTGAAGCACCGTTAGCGCTGCGTCATGAGTTTGATTGGCAGAGCCGAACACCGCATCTGTTACCAGGATTGTGCGGTATCCGAGGTCAACTGCGCCAAGCGTCGTTGCCATGACACAGACGTCGGTCTCACCGCCGGATATGATGAGGGTGTCTATGCCATCGGCCCTAAGGGCCCGGTCTAGGCCGCCAAATAACCAGGGGGAATATCTGTTCTTGTCGAAGTGACGGGCTGGCGGCATGTGACGGGCGAGTGTGGGAACCACCTGTAACAAGTAGGGCGATAGGCGTGACCTGACCATTGCGGGCCAACGCAGATAGTAGTTATGCCAAGTGCCAATCTCCTCCTCCGGGCGCGACGGCGGGATAAATCGGGTGAAGACCGTTTTGGCAGGAGCACGTTCGACGATCGCTTCGATACAAGGCAAGACCCGGTTAAGCCATGGGGTCTGCCAATCGGTATCGACCGCGAACATGTTTTGAACGTCGACGCAAAGGTGGGCTAACCGAGCATGCTCCGCCATTTTAAAAGATGGTCCTTGGAACAGAACGCAGCTTCATGTGACAACTTGCCTGACAGATTCGAAGAAACGACCTGCCATCTAACGGCCATATGTTAGGGTAGTTGCTTTTTCTGCTACTAAGTGGATGGAAAAAACAGTTGGACGTTACCATCTGTCAACGGTTCCTGATTTCGATGACCAAATATTCCCAAAGGCTTTTTTAGGATTCCATGGCAACAGCAAGCGGTCATCGTGGTGTTGTCGGTTACACCGGCAGCTTTCAGAGATGGCGGTGCTGAAAGCAGCCATCCGGCATGGTGCAGCTGCCGCGGTAGTTTGGGCCCGAAGACCAAGTGACGGCGCATTCGCTCCTCAATCGGTCCGGATCAAAGCTTTTGATGTCGCACGGTCGAAGCAGCGAGCTGGCCCCTCCGCGAGCAGGCATGTTTTGCTTGGAGAGCAGTTCGCCACACTTTGCAGAGGCATCTAGTGGAAACAGCATTTGCAGTGCCAAAAATTCGCCTTCCCAATGCAGGACCCGAACCTATTGTCCGATGAGATGCACCCGTGGGTAGCTCTCAATTCCGAGACCCGCGCCTAACCAGCGTGGGTTTTCGTGTATCTGGAGCAGGGTTTCTGTGACTCACATCGCCTATCTCGATGAATTTGGCCATATTGGCCCATATGTCTCCCGCAAAGACCGAAAATACAACGATAGCCCTGTTTTTGGCCTCGCGGGCTAGATCCTTCCCATCGAGGAAGTGCGTGGCTTTGGCACTTGGTTCTATCAGGGCAGGTCTAAACTACGCAGGGGCTGCCGGGGCAGCAGCTCGACCGAGGTAACATCTGTAGTTTAGATGTAGTCGATGCTTCGCGTTGAGCCAAACCTTAAAGGTGCCGCGAAGGTTTTCCGGTATCGCAGGGTAAAGCTGGCTGACCCTTTGATGTGGGTTTCGTAAGAAATGGTATTGGCCCAAGCGATGCAAGGCTTGTCGTCGTTGCTTCAGTCGTAGGCGACGGGATCAACGACGCGAACTTTTTGCGGTGACCAAAGTGCTGTCTTCGTGGTTGAAGGAAAGGTCCTTGTCCCCGGCGTCCGAACGTTAGCCCAAATAGGCGGAAGGACTACTGGATGTCGCCCAACAGCGCGCATAAGGATCGATCAGCAGCTTGTTGGGGGCGCTCGCCTGTGCATCAATCGCTGTGATCAGCAAGATGAAGAAATTCAGGAACCGCAAGGCTCCCCAGCCATTAACAACCCTGAGACCGGTGCGCGTCAACCGGACACGGCGGCATAGGGAACGAGGATGGTTTTTCCGGTTTCCCGCCTCGGCCAACGAATTGGCAGCCGAGCCCTTATCCCGCCCGCTCCGGTTTCGTCACCTTCTTGGCAGAAATCAACTCCTGCGCAGCACGGATCTGTCATCGGCATTCGACGATTTGCCTATCCACGTGCCCGCAGTCGCCTATCACTTGGAGGTTGGATTGGGCGCAAATTTTCTTCGACGATCAGGCTGTCGGGCATCTGAAAGACTGCCTCATGCATGCAGAGTCCTCGGAGTTGACCACCAGTGCGCTCTACCGGTTGTCTCAGCCGCCGGTAGTTAAAGAGCGTCCAGCTCGGCATCGGCCTTTCTGTCCGTAAAGGACGACTTCCCCTCAATGTGAGAGTATACTAACCGCCAATAGGTGTCCTCGTGGTTCGCGCCGATAGAAAGTTCAATCTCTGCTGAAGGCGAACCATATAAACTGTAGCAGTAGGCCTCGTTCTTGCTCAAAGCGTAGGCAAAATTGTCGGCCTTTCCGTAAAAGTTATCCGACGAAGGTCGATGACTCCTACTCGTCAAAGCGTAGCTTTTTGCCAGAGATGCGGCCAACTGGTCATAGCGTGATTTGGCCTGGGAGCCGTACTTGTCGTTGTCAAACTCATTGCCTATCGCAGCCACCCTCCACAAACGATCATCATAGCCGAAGGACAGCACCACCGCTTCTAAGTCCGTTAGCGCCTTGGGTAAATTTGTAGCCGCAAACGACTTCCCGAACGTCGCAATATCCATTGGTGTTAGCGCTACTCCGAGTGCCTCAATTTCCACGCTGCTAGCCATCCAACTCAAACCGAATGGGGCCGCATCCTCTTGAGCATTCGCATTTGAGGAGAGAGCCAAAAAAATGAGAATGGTCACTGTGTAAAGTCGGGCGATCATAGGGCGTCTCCATCATTGTCGACTATGCTTTGACCAATAGGCTGCAGGGGCTCGGCAGGCTCTACTGAAAAGCGGAAGTAAAATCCATATTGCTCAGCCAACTTGGCCTGATTGAGTTGAGCTATCGATACCTCGGTCGTGGCTGCGTTCAACAAAGCCATAGTCTGGATCAAGCCACCCGAATATCTTGCTGCTTCAGCCTGCATCCGATCTCGCTCCGCACTGGCCACCTTGATCTCGCGCTCGATACTTGCAACAGCCTCTGAGTTCGGTGCTGCTCTTTCACCGTCTACCGTGTAGGCAAGATCAATTCTGCGCAGCATGCTCGACCGCTTCTGCTCCAGCATCGCGGCCGTAGTCCGAAGAATTTCAATTCTTGCCGTGAAGAGGTTCTCGATTGCGCCACCTGAAACTGCGGTGCGATCAGCTTCGGCTCGCGCTATCTCGGAATGTACTGCGGCGAGATCAGCATTGAGTTGCTCTGTAGATGGATCTGCGCTTAGGCGATCCAGTCCCACAAATAGTGTTATCAGAACGATTGCGCATGCAATCGCTACGGATATGACGAACTTCAATTGATTTCCCCAAGCAGTAGACTGGATTTGACCATCGCATCAGGCAATTACAGTGTCCAGTCTCAACAACAATCTGGCATGCAACGCGGACGAAACTGAGGAAACTATCTACCCACCCTATGGCCGCGGACGACCCTGTTGCGGACGTTAGTTTGTTGCAGGGCTTCTATGGTCGCCAAGCGGTCTCGCCTGAACCTGGTTTCTCCCGTTCCGTTGCCAGAAAACAGGTCTCCGAGCCCGCCAGGATTTCGGAGGCGGCGTCTAAGGTCTATGTGGCGGTTTTGGCATTATGCTGGCGATAGTGATAATCGTGAGCGCGGCCGGGCCATATCGAAGTTCAATTGCTCCACTCGCTAAACCGCCTGCCATAGTAACCCCCATTTGCGGGGTGGGGTTGTAGAGCAAAGGGCTATCTGCGAGGAGTAGCCCTTTGAGAAGGGTAAGCTCTAGGCACCAGGTTTGAGAATGACCTTGGTCCACTCGTTCTGCTTGTCGTGGAAGTTTTTGTAGCCCTTGGGGGCTTCTTCGAGCGACAGCCGGTGGCTGATGAGGAAGGTGGTGTCGATCTCGCCTTCCTGAATGCGGCGCAGGAGATCGTGGGTGTATTTCTGCGTGTGGGTCTGCCCACCACGGATTTGAAGGCCCTTTTCCATCATCGCGCCGAGCGGCCATTTATCGAGCATACCACCATAGACTCCGGGGACGGAAACGCGACCGCCCTTGCGGCAAGCGAGAATGGCTTGGCGCAGGGTGTGGCCGCGGTCGACACCGGGAGAGATCTTCTGCTTGATGACGTCGATGACGTTATCGGGGGCAAAGCCATGTGCTTCCATGCCGACGGCGTCGATAACTGCGTCAGGGCCTATGCCACCGGTCATTTCCATCAACGCTTCGCGGACGTGGGTTTCCTCGAAATTGATGATTTTAGCGCCGAATTTCTGGGCCAGTTCTAAGCGGCGAGGGAAGTGGTCGATGACAATGACCTGCGCCGCGCCCATGAGCACGGCGCTTTGGACAGCAAAAAGCCCAACAGGGCCAGCGCCCCATACAGCAACAGTATCGCCGGGCTTAATTTGAGCATTCTCTGCGGCCATCCAGCCTGTGGGGAGAATGTCCGAGAGAAAGAGCACTTCGTCGTCTTCCATGCCGTCTGGAATGACGATGGGGCCAACGTCGGAGAACGGGACGCGGACGTAATCGGCCTGACCGCCAGCATAGCCGCCGGTGAGATGCGAGTAGCCGAAGGCTGCGCCCATGGCGTGGCCATAGAGCATTTCCGAAGCGTCCTGGTTGGCGACGGGATTGCCATTGTCGCAAGCTGAAAACTGCTGCTGCTGGCAGAAGAAGCACTGGCCGCAGGAAATGGTGAAGGGAACGACAACACGCTGACCCTTTTTGAGTGTGCTACTCGGGCCGATGTCGACCACCTCGCCCATGAACTCATGGCCCAAGATATCGCCAGATTTCATGCCTGGAATGACGCCATCATAGAGGTGAAGGTCTGAACCGCAGATGGCTGTGGAAGTCACTTTGAGAATGACATCCCGAGGGTTGATAATCTCCGGATCTGGATGGGTATCAACGCGAACGTCGTTATTGCCGTGCCATGTCAGTGCGCGCATTAACTTTCTCCATTCTCGGATTTGCGGAAGGCGCCAGTGGCAATCTCACCTGTTTCCATGAGCATTTTGAAACGCTTAAGTTCGTGTCGCGCTTGGATGTTGGGCTCGGTCTGAAACAATTTGGCGAATAGGCGCCCGATGTCGCCGCCGGGTGGCTTGTAAGCAATGTCGGCTGTAACGACGGTTCCGCGCCCAGCGGGAGCATCAGCAAAGCTAACATTGCCGGTGGTGTCGATCTGCGAATTCTCTGTCGAGCGCCACCCGATGGACTGGTTTTGGACGACATCGACGGTCTCGATTTCGAGCGTAACCTCTTGGCCAATCGGGGCTTTCACGATCCAGCGGTAGCGGCTGGCATCAATGATTTCCACCCGTTCGATTGCGTTCATGAAACGGGGTAGGTTAGCAAAGTCGCGCCAGAACGCGAAAAGCTCCTGGCGCGGTTTGTTGATTACGATGCTGCGGCCGACAATGGCGAGATTGCCGTTCTTGTCGTCCCGTTGGGCGCGTTTGGGGGCGTCGTCCAGTTGCTCGCTGCTCACGAAGTACCTCCTGATCGATCAGGTCCGCTCGCGGAGGAAGGCGTGTCGTGCTGGGTGGCGCCTTCGCGAGCCTGCTCATACACCTGCCCGACCTTTTCAGTGGCGGTGGCATAGAACTCAGTCGCCTTTTCCTTGCTCTGCTCGTAAAAATCCGCAGCGGCGTGGCCGACGTTGCTCTTTAAAGATTCCGAAGCCTCGCCCATGAGCGCATCTTCCTGCGGCGTATGGGGCAGGGTGCTGCCCAAGGCCGCGCCGAGTGCGAATGCCAGCGCGCCACCGACGAGAGGTTGGTCGCGGAATTGGTTTATGATGGTGTGATTGAGATTTTCCATCTGCCCGAGCATGGCGTCGCTCGCATTGGCAACCTTGGCCTTGCCCATGCTGGCCTGAGTACCCATTGTGTCGCGCGCATCGTGCATTCGCTCGCGCGCCATCTGCCAAGTGTGTGAGGCCCAATCACTGGCTTCCTCGATGAGGTTTCCTGCTTCGTCGCGGAAATGCTCAATACGTTCGCCCGCAGCATTGGTGAAGCCTTTGAAGCGATTGCCCGCCTCATCGCTGAAGTGACCGGCACGTTTGCCCGACCCGTCAGATTTGGCGCGGAAGGTTTTGCCAGCATCATCGGTAAACTCTGCGTAGTGCTCCCCCTCAGGGTCTGAAGGCTTGCGGAGGCTGCGGCGGAGACTGGTGCCACTGATGACAGCGACGGGATAGTTTTGCTCGTCGGTATCGCTATATGCGTCGCCGCGGTTGGAAGAAGTGTTTTCACCCGCCGAGGCTGGCTTCGCCATGAGCCAAGCAAGGCTGACGCCGAGCAGGGCGACCGGCACGGGATTAGCCGTGACATTGCGTTGAAGACTAGAGACAAACTCTCCGCCACCACCCTTGGTGTAAGCCAAAAGCTCATCGACCATCTGACCGGGCGACAGGCGCTCCTGAATTTGGTCAATCGTGTCTTCGACGCGATTACGTTGCATGTCGATTTCGCGTTGCAGCTCGGCTGCTGTTTTTCTGTCGTTAGCTTGGGTCATCACAACCGCTCCTTGACGATGTCTGCATCTCGGCTGAGTGACGCAGCCGTACGGTTCATGCTCAGATTGCTCGCTTTGAGCGCGTGAAGGCCCTTGGCGATGAAGTTCCAAGCCAACATGCCGACCACCAAGGTGACGACACCTGCGGCGATGGAATTAGCAAAGATTGGATCGAAGCCCAATGAGATGAGGACCGCGGTCAAGAGCGTAACAACTGCGGCGAGGAAAACACCCAGCGCGCCGAGGGCCAGCACACTGCCGATGACAATGGCGCCGGCGGCGGACATGGTTTCGGAGACTTTTTCACTGGCCTCGAGTTTTGCGAGCTGCACTTCTTTTCGAAAAAGGGTTGAGACATCGCTCACGAGGCCGCCGAGGAGATCGGCGATTGGCCTATTTTCTGCCGACATTATTGGCCTCCCATGGGCTGGGTGGTGCCCGGCGCAGATGCGTTCGAGGCGGTAGCTTCCTCACTCTCGGCGCTGGACTTGGTCGTCCGGCGAAGGTTTGAGGCGAGGGCAAAACGGCTGGCGACGAAACCAGCGAGCACCGCTGCACCTAGAAAAGCAACTGGTTGCTTTCTGCCGAAGTCCTGAGCGAGACCCATAAGATCATCGACATCGCGTTCTTCGATGGTGCGGCCAACAGTGGAGAGGCCAGAGGCAATATCGCGGGCATAGCGAGCGACGACGCGCTGGTCGTTACCTGTAAGCTCATTGGCGACTTTGCTTATGGCAACGGCAATGCCATTGATTTGTCCGGCAGCAAGATCTTTTTGATCTCCAGCGAACGATCGGACTTGATCAGTCGCCTCTGTTAACTTTTCTCCAACGTCATTTCCGAGCTTGCGAACATCTTCTTTGGCGCGCTGGCCGATGGAGTCGAGGTCATGTTTCGCCTGATTGGCGAGCGCCGCGGCATCTGTTTTGACCTGATCTTGTAACTGAGAGGTGGGAGCGATTTGCTGCCCGTTTGATCCGTTGAGATCATGTGTGCTCATGGAAAGGGCTCCTTGCTGCGGCCGTGGTTTGACGGCCGTCACCTCAATGGAGCGGTCAGTCAGCAGTTCCGAATCTTGATGGAGCACAAGGATTTGATTTTTCGAAGCGAGCAGGAATGGCGCCCGACGCATGCGGTCGCTGCACTGCGGCTTTGCGGCCGTAACGGGTGGCTAACTATCCCGTTCCTTCATTGGCATATTTAGCAAAGACGACCGCTTGCAGAGCGCCTAAGATCTCGACCCTCTTGGAGTGTTAGGCCGACGCTACGCCTCGTCAGGGTAATGACCTTTGGTTTGACCGACCATTTTCGCTAGTTCTGAAAATGTAACGTCCGTCTGGGATGCACTGTTGTTTGCAAACGTGAGCTGGCGGGCGGGAAAGGCCACGGCGTCGCGTGATGCGAGCGTCATATCTCCATCAGCCTATCGTCGCCGAGCGCTGATTGTTCCGCGCGCCTTAGAGCCAAATCGATCTCTTCGCGACTGAGAATGCCCTTGGTGACGAGTGTGTTGTTGATGGAGGTGATGGCTAAGTAGAGGCCTTGTTGGAGCCATACCGGCTGGGCGACTGCATCACACTTGCGGGCGACTCTATCTCTATCGGACCCAGATCGTCGACGAGCGTTGCGCTGCTGCTTCATGAGCTTGCGACCAGCGCAGCAAAGTATGGCGCATTATCGTTGCCGGACGGGTTGCTGGCAATTTCTGCGAAGATCAAGAACGAGGTGGTTTCAATTGACTGGTGTGAGAGCAGCTGCCCTAACACTGCGGCTGTGTTAACGCCCGGGTTTGGTTCGCGGCTTGAGAGCACGCTGCTAGGCGGGCTAAGTGCTGAAATGCACCGGCTGGTTGCCCACCGGAATGCACGCCACAATCGATATCCCGCTGCGAAGTTTGGTAAGCGGTGTCCTACCTCCACCTTCCATGCTGGTGTCGGCCATGAGATTGCGCACTGATTGATGTCAGTGCGGGAGTTTCTCCATGGACGCTCCAATGGAGCTTCTCACAAACAGCGCGGGACGGCGTCGCAACCGGCAATGGCCCGATGAGGTGAAGGCGCGGATTGTCGCCGAAACGCTTCGGCCAGGAGCGACTGTCGGTCAAGTTGCGCAGCGACATGGGCTGAAGGCCAACCATCTGTCGTCGTGGCGGACCCTCGCCCGGAATGGGAAGCTGGTGCTGCCGGCTCCGGAAGGCCCTGTTGAGTTTGCGAGTCTAATGGTCGCTCCGGTTGAGGAGGTGACGGCCGAGGAGCCGTCGGCGTCGGCTGGGCCAGAGATTGTGTTGGGGGCGGTGTCCATCCGCTTGGAGCCGGGTGCTCCGGCGAGCCGGATTGCCTCGGTTGTACACGCCCTGATGGCGACCTCATGATCTTTCCTTCGAACCGGGTGCGGATCGTGGTGGCGACCAAACCCATCGACTTCCGCAAAGGCCACGACAGCCTGGCCGCGTTGGTGAAGAACGAGCTGCACAAGGACCCGTTCACGGGAACGGTCTTTGTGTTCCGTGCCAAAAAGACCGACCGATTGAAGCTGCTCTACTGGGATGGCACCGGACTGGTTATGGCCTACAAGCGACTGGAAGAGCACAGCTTCACTTGGCCTGCGGTTAAGGACGGACTGATGACACTCAGCCACGCGCAGTTCGAGGCCCTGTTCTCCGGACTCGACTGGCGGCGGGTTCGGGCCGTTGCAGCCAAGGCTCCAGAAGCCGTGGAATGACTGCGGCAGGATGACTCAGGGCTTGTCTTTTTGCGGGCATGCCGGCGCCTGATCTGCTAGGGTTCTGGTCATGCTCGAGACCGCCGAACTTCCCGACGATGTTACCGCCCTCAAGGCGATGCTCGTCGCGGCGGAGGCGCGCAATCAGCGCAAGGATGAGCGGATCGCACAGCTGGAAAAGCTGGTCGCAGCGTTCAGGCAAGCGGCCTTCGGGCGCAGGTCGGAAAAGAGCGATCCGGACCAGTTCGAGCTGGCGCTGGAGGATCTGGAAACAGCCATCGCGGCAGTCCACGCCGAGGAAGATGCAGAGGATCGCGCGGCCCGGCGGTCGGCCAAACCGCGCAGCACCAATCCTGGTTCGCTCCCCAAGCACCTGCCGCGGATCGAGGAGATCATTGAGCCCGATAGCCTGATCTGTGGCTGCGGCGGCGGTCTGCACTGCATTGGCGAGGACGTCTCCGAGAAGCTCGATGTGATCCCGGCCCAGTTCCGGGTGATCGTGACCCGTCGCCCCAAATATGCCTGCCGATCCTGCACGGACGGTGTGGTGCAGGCGCCGGCGCCCGTTCGACTAATCCCTGGCGGGCTCCCAACTGAGGCCATGGTCGCCCATGTTCTGGTCAGCAAATACGCCGACCACCTTCCGCTCTATCGCCAAGCGCAGATTTACAGCCGCCAGGGTATTGATCTGGACCGCTCAACACTGGCCGATTGGGTCGGTCGGGCCGCCTTCGAGCTGCGTCCGGTCTATGACGCCCTGCTGGCGGACCTCAAACGGTCCTCAAAGCTGTTCATGGACGAAACCCGCGCTCCGGTGCTTGATCCTGGAGCCAGAAAGACCAAAACCGGATACTTCTGGGCCCTGGCCAGAGACGAGCGTCCCTGGAATGGCACCGCACCACCCGGTGTTGCCTTCACCTATGCCCCTGGCCGAGGTGGTCTTCATGCCGAACAGATATTGCAGGGCTTCGGCGGCATCCTGCAGGTGGATGGCTATGCCGGCTACAACCGGCTGGTCTCGCCCAGCCGTGTCGGCGCGGGTATCCAGCTCGCCTATTGCTGGGCCCATGCGCGCCGCAAGCTGATTGATATCACCCGCACTGGTCCTGCGCCGATCGCCCAAGAGGGGGTGCGGCTCATCCGCGAACTCTACGCCATTGAGGCCGATATCCGAGGCCGGGGCCCGGATGACCGCCTCGCCGTGCGCCGGGAGCGGTCAGCTCCAGCCCTGGCGCGGATAAAAGATTGGCATGATCACCATCGCAGGCGCGTCTCGCCAAAAGCGCCGCTCGGGGAAGCATTGAGCTATATCGCCAAATACTGGGCTGGGCTCGAGTTGTTCCTGACCGATGGGCGCATTGAGCTCGACAACAATGCTGTCGAGCGGACCATCCGTCCCATCGCACTGAATCGGAAGAACGCGCTCTTTGCCGGTCATGATACCGGTGCTGAGAACTGGGCCGTCATCGCCTCGCTGATCGAAACCTGCAAGCTCAACAGCGTCGATCCCAACGCCTGGCTGGCCGCGACACTCCACGCCATCGTCACCAGACATAGGCAGAGCCGCATTAACGAACTGCTCCCGTGGAACTATCCTGCCATCGTGGGTGATTGACGCTGTTGGCTCTGGCGGCATAGTCAGAAAACCACCAGCAACGAGGCCCCTCCCATGAACGATCAAGACCACCCTAACCTGGTCACATCAGGAAAAAGCCAGCGGGTAGTGGTCGAAGGTTATGCCTTCTTGATCAATATCCATCGGCTCGAAACGGACGATACCTGGACCCTCGAGGTCGTGGACCACCACAACGACAGCCACGTCTGGGACAATCAGTTCCAGACCGACAGCGAGGCGCTTGACGCTGCCTTGAACGCACTGAACAGCGAGGGAGCCGGCGCCTTTATGCGCGGCAACAACGTCGTGCAGTTCCCGCGACCCTGAACCTAAGTGGCCGCAGAACACCGCTTACGGTTCAGTTCAACACGCCCAGCTATCTGGTTTCTCGCATGCTGCGGACGCCGCCGGATGACATCTACATTTTTTCGCCCGAAGAACTGGAGCAAAACTCCATCAACGTCCGCGCTGGCGACGGATCCGAAATACCGCACCTACTGGCGGTCGAGACTTGGATGCGCAAGGACTGGCTTGTCGGTGTCTCATGAACACGCACGTCAAAGCCCCGTTCATTGCCCTTCAGAGCCGAGAGATGAACCCGGTTATGCGGATCGTCCACTATCCCCATCGGCGCGCTACGCCTCGTCGGGATAATGCCCTTTGGTTTGACCTACCATTTTCGCCAGTTCTGAAAATGTCATCACGTCTGTCTCAGATGCGCTGTTGTTTGCAAGCAAGAGCAGCCGGGCCGGGAAGGCCACTGCATCGCGTGATGCGGGCGTCAGATCTTCCCTCAGCCTATCGTCGCCGAGCGCTGATTGTTCCGCGCGCCTTAGAGCCAGATCGATCTCTTCGCGGCTGATGATGCCCTTGGCGACGAGTGTGTTGTTGATGGATGCTATGGCTAAGTAGAGTCCTTGTAGCTGCAAGTTTGATACGTTCATGCTTACTGTCCGGAGTTATGGGGCTATTCTGCGGGCAATGTTTGTAGTCGAGCGAAAGTTGCGCGACATGGCGTCTGGGGCGCGCTCCCCCAATACCGAGACCGGTACCCAGAGCAGACGACGTGGCCTAGGATGTCGTGAGACCGGCCTGATTATTGTGTTTCTTACCCTAGGTTGCGACACGAAAAGTTCGTGGCAAATTCGTCACCTTAGCGCGTGCTTCAGCGTTTAGGATCACACTAGACAATATTGGAGGTTGCAGTGGACCCGGACCAACTGGATCCTTGGAGCGATAGTGCATTCCAACTTAAAACTCGTGAGACGGCTTACTTTCTCTGGGAACAAGATGGCAAACCAGAGGGTAAGGAACAGGAATACTGGTTTGCAGCTCTGGAGAGAGGTCTGCGCGAGCGCGACTGTGACAAAAAACTAGCGCAAACGACTATGACCGACACTGAGCAGACGTTTGAGAGATAACGTCAAAATTTGCTCTCTGGAGGGTGTTGGCGGATTGTTCGCCGAAGTGAGCCTACGTGTTCGAACTGAATGCGAAGAGCAAAAAAATTTCGGAAATCTTAAATATCATCGTGGGCTAAAAATGACGACGACGCGAAATTCATCCATGGGGAACGTACCTCAGTTTGAGGCGTTATCTAGATAACGATTTCAAGACCAGGTGATCGTCATGACAGACGTGCATGCTACTTATTTTGAGCTGCCACCTGTCGGTCCACCGATCTTTAGGCGGTTGTGGGCAACAGGCTTATTGTTTGCAGAAGATTTGGATGAACTCGCAGCGCAGCCTTGGAAGCGGGAAAATGTTCGTCTCCATGGCCAGATACAGTGTGGGTCCGATCTTTGTTTTATAGCGTCTGGGTTTGCGTTCCGTTGCAGGGTAACTGCTGAATCTGAACGACATCTAATGTCGTTGGCTATTCCCGGCGATATTTGCACATACACCTGCGTTACCGGGCGGTCAGCTTATGCCGTTCCTGAAGCGGGGTCGCGATGTTCAATTCTGCGGCTTGATGCAAATCATGCGGCAGCGTTATTTGAGGGTAACCCGCGTCTTCTATGCGCGGTGTTGGCCAATCTTGCGTCGGACAATGTTGTGGTCGAAGAGCTGCTCACGTCAGTGGGGCGGCGCAATGCAATGCAGCGTATCGCACACTTGCTTTGCGAGTTAGAATTCCGATACCGCCGTCTAAACCTTACCAAAGGCAATCAGTTCACGCTGAAGCTTACTCAAGTTCAGATGGGAATGTATCTGGCGCTTTCTGCAGTGCACGTGAACAGGGTCATTCAAGAGCTGAGACGGTTGAAGCTCATCGAGCTGCGTGGTCGTGCGCTCACTATCCCTGACGTGCAGGCTCTCCGACGCATGGCAAATTTTTCCTCAGACTACCTCGAGGATTATTTGAACGAAAACGAGCCTAGGCTGAAAGCTGTATAAAGTTGCTGAACGAAGAGGAGAGCTACCTGTCGTTCAGCAAACTTCGTACCCTAGAGTTGACTTCTCTGAAGCACCATAACGCGTTTGGCTTACCTGCAGACGGTTTGGGTTCAGATAAGGAGCGGCTCGGCACCGAGAACGAGCCGAAATGTTTGCATCTGTATCGTAGGAATGCAGCTGGAAGGCACAAACAACCTATGCACGTCATCTGGGATATCGAAACGGTTTCTGAGGTAGCGGTTACGCCAGATCCCCGAGACTGGTTGGTCGCATTGGTTGAGGGGTCCCACGATGCAGTCATCAGTAAAGATCTGAATGGCACCATCCGAAGCTGGAATCCCGCAGCAGAGCGCCTGTTTGGATATACAGCGCAAGAGGCTATTGGCCGTAACATCACAATGATCATCCCTGAAGAGCGGATTAGCGAAGAATCCCTCATCATTTCCCAAATCAGGGCGGGCCGGCGGGTCGACCACTTCGAAACCTTGCGCCGTCGTAAAGATGGAAGCTTAGTGCCGTTGTCTTTGTCGGTCTCGCCCATTCGAAATGTGGACGGAACGATAGTCGGTGCGTCTAAAATCGCCCGCGACGACAGCCTGCGGCGGCAGAATGAGGAGACCCTGCATTTGGTCGTCGACGAAATGCAGCATCGTGTGAAGAATCTATTTTCCCTCGCGGCGGCCGTGGTTTCGCTAACGGGACGGTCCAGTACCGACGCCCAAGATATCGTAACAAATATCCACTCTCGGCTGAGTGCCTTGGCGCGGGCGCACGAATTGACCATGGCGCGTTGGCAGTCAGAGGGGGCCAGCAATGTGTCCGGTGACCTGCTGGAACTCATTGGTACAGTCTTGGAGCCGTACCGTCTTGGTGACTGCATCATGCTATCAGGGGATCAGATTTCCATTGGGCCTAAGTCTTCTACGAGCGTCGCGTTGCTGTTCTATGAGCTTGCAACTAATGCCGCCAAATATGGCGCTTTGTCTGTGCCAGAGGGAGCGCTGGCTATCACCGCGAAGATTGAGAACGACGCGGTTTCAATAGAATGGGATGAGAGCAATTGCCCAAATACGGGGCCGGCGGTCACACAAGGTTTTGGCGCCCGGCTGGAGAGCACACTGCTGGCAGCGCTAAGCGCTGATATTCGTCGCGATTGGTTACCCAATGGCCTGCGAGTTACCATGAGTATCCCGTTGGTATCACTGGCCGTTTGAGAGAGTTTCGCGGCCTCACGGCTTTCTTGTGAACAGCTGTCCGCTCAGTTCTTGCTATGCAAGCCTTGCTCGCGGAGGGTGGCGAATTGGAGGGTGAGGGGTTCGACATTGTAATCCAGCCATTCCGACATCGCGATTTCTTCATCCAAGGTCGTCGTGAGCGTCGCCACCGGATCGCTGTCGTTTTGCGCACGAGCCAGTGCAATCAATGACTTATAGGCCGCGATTTCGTAGTGTTCGAAGGCAAAATTGGCGAAGCTGTTCTTGACGATCTCATCGGGCGCCAATTTGTGACCGAGTGCTGCAATGGTTCCGCCAGCGCCCATAGCGATATCTTTTAGCGCCGACTTCTGAGCGCCAGCGCGCTCTAGCAAACTCTCAAGCCGTAGGATCTGACCTTTTGTTTCCTCAAGATGCTGTTGCAGGCGTTGTGCCACTTCGGGGTAGTTCTTGATGCTCGCAACCTGAGGTTCCATGATCGCCAACGCTTCGTGTTCCATCGCGTGAGCGTTCTTGAGCCCAGTAACGTAGATCTCTGAAAGCTTGGTCATTTGCGGCTCCTTTTGAATGGCAAGCTAACGCCGGTCTACGGGTGAGGATCATTGATAAACCGGAGTTAAGGTCGGCGGACAACTATGACCGGCGCGTTCGTTAACACATGGCAAGCTCGGAACGCCGGTCGCAGGACTTGGCTTGGAGGAAGGCGTCGGTAGTCGGCGTTCTACCAATCAGGCAGGAATGACATGATCCGGAACATCCCGAAAATTACCCTCACTGACGGCAATAGCATTCCTCAGCTCGGCTTTGGTGTGTGGCAGGTGCCGAACCATGAGGCCCAGAAGGCGGTGTCGACCGCCATCGATGTCGGCTACCGGCTGATCGACACCGCGCAAGGCTACGACAATGAATCTGGTGTGGGTGAAGCCATCGCGGCAGCCGATGTGAGCCGTGAGGAGCTATTTATTACCAGCAAGTTGCGTAACGGCGCTCACCAATACGATGACGCCATGCGGGCTTTCGACGAGAGCCTTGAACGGCTGAAACTTGATTATCTCGACTTGTTCTTGATCCATTGGCCAGTTCCTGAGCAGGACCTTTACGTGGATGCGTGGAAGGCGCTCGTCGCTCTACACGAGGATGGCCGCATTCGCTCTATTGGAGTATCCAACTTTCTACCAGAGCACATTGAACGTATCGGCGAGGCAACAAACCTACTGCCGGTGATCAATCAGCTGGAGCTGCATCCACTCTATCAGCAGCGCGACGTTCGGAATTTTCACGCAGGTCACGCGATTTCGATTGAGTGCTATAGCCCGTTGGGCAGTGGCGCGCTGCTCGACAATCCAACTATCGCCAAAATCGCCAAAAAGCACGGTAAGAGCATTGCTCAGGTGATTTTGCGTTGGGAGCTCGATCAGGGGCTGGTGGTAATTCCCAAGTCTACGCATGAGCATCGGATTAGAGAGAATTTTGATGCGTTTGGCTTTTCGCTAGATGCGGAAGACACTGCTGCGCTCGATGGTCTTGATGATCCGGAAGACGGCAAAACAGGCGGTCATCCTGCAACGATGAACACTCTGTTCTAATCCCAATTTTCACAACCACGCGGTTGAATGGTGCAAGATGTCTCTCGACTGTCTTCCTGGAGTTCAACGGGCTCAGCCCTCACGTTTCGGCACGCAAATGCTGGTGGAAGGGGTGCGCTTCCGTTTGTGGGCTCCCAATATTCCCAGTGTTTCTTTAAAGATCTTAGATCTCGAATTTGAACACCCGATGACGCAGTGCAGGGGCGGTTGGCACGAGATTGAAGTCCCGCATGCTCTTGCTGGCATGCACTATGTTTTTGTTCTGCCTGATGGCCAAACCGTGCCCGATCCGGCTTCGCGCTTTCAGCCTCACGATGTGCATGGCCCAAGTGAAATCATCGACCCGAGAAGTTATCGCTGGACCGATCTTGGTTGGCGCGGGCGGCCTTGGGAGGAAATGATAATCTATGAGTTGCACATCGGCACGTTCACCCCGGAGGGGACGTTCCTAGCTGCAATTGATAAGCTCAAAGCATTGCAGGAACTGGGCATTACAGCAATTGAGCTAATGCCCGTGGCTGACTTTCCCGGTCGTTGGAATTGGGGCTACGACGGGGCCTTTCTCTATGCTCCAGACAGTAGCTACGGCCGTCCCGAGCATATAAAAGCCTTGGTCGATGCAGCACATGGTTTAGGTCTCTGCGTGTTCCTCGATGCCGTCTATAACCATTTTGGTCCTGAAGGGAATTACCTCCAAAGTTATGCCCCCATCGTCAATCCAGACCGTCATACACCGTGGGGTGGTGCCATCAACTATGATGACGCAGGAGCGGCTCAGGTGCGCGAGTTTATATTCGCCAACGCCCGCCACTGGCTGATGGAATATCATTTCGACGGTCTACGTCTCGATGCAGTACAGGAGATCCAGGACATCGGCCCTCGGCACATGCTGGTCGAGCTTGCAGAGCAGTTGCGCAGGGTGACCGATGGTCGGCACATTCACCTCATTGTCGAGAATTCTGACAATGAGGCGGGCTGGCTGAAACGGGGGCTCGATGGTGAGCCTTGGCTCTACAACGCACAGTGGAATGATGACCTTCATCACAGTCTGCACAACGCCTTAACCGAAGAAAATGCTTGGTACTATGCGGATTTTGACAAGAAGTTGGATTTGGTTGGGCGAAGCTTGGCCGAGGGGTTCGGTTTCCAAGGTGAATACTTGGAGCATGAAAAGCGTTTTAAAGGTGAGCCGAGCGCTTTCCTGCCGGCGACAGCTTTTGTCGCTTACGCACAAAACCATGACCAGATCGGCAATCGCCCTTATGGCGAACGGATAACCGATATTGTTTCGTCAGAAAAAGCGCGGTTCTGGACCGCGATAAACTTGTTGTCGCCACAGATTCCCTTGTTATTCATGGGTGAGGAATGGCACGCAAAACAACCATTCATATTCTTCTCGGACGTCGGTGCCGAACTTGCCGATAAAGTCCGAGAAGGCAGGCGAGACGAGATCAAATCTTTCCTGCCGCAACCGGAGAAGGGGCATCCGCCAGACCCGTTGAGCGAAGATACATTCAAAACTTCCAAGCTCGACTGGAGCCAGCGTGAAGAGCTTTCACACAGGGAAGCATTGGCGCATTATCGGCAACTCATCGCGCTGCGGAGGTCGGAAATCATCCCTCGTCTTTATGAGATGGATGGAAACAGCGGGCGGTATGAACTCGACGGTTCGATTTTGACTGTTGCATGGCAACTGGGCGACGGTATGCGCCTCTATCTGCTAGCGAACTTCTCTGACCAAGCTCTGAGTTGTGGCGCTGTGGGCGGGGATGTCCTCTGGATCGAAGGACACTTTAACGAGACGGTTATCGGTCCGTGGACAGCAGTTTTCTCGCTGGCGCAGTGAGCGCTCTGCTCGTTCTGGACGAGGCCGGAAAGCGATGTGCTTCCCGGCCTATCCTGTTCGCTATTGGAGTTCGCCAGCTGGCAGGGCGTAGGCGATAAAATAGTCGCCGATGGGTGTCTCCATAAAATCATGGCCCCCCGCGTTGATCACTACTATCTGGCGACCACCGGCCTCGTAAGTGATTGGAGTAGCTTGCCCGCCTGCGGGAAGAGCGGTTTGCCAAACCTCTTCGCCGGTATCGACCTTGATGGCTCGGAACATGTCGTCGGTAGTGGCACCGATAAAGAAAAGACCTGTTGCTGTTATGAAGCCGCCCCCATTATTTGGTGTACCGATGTCTATCGGCAACATGCTTGGGATGCCGAAGGGGCCGTTATTACGGGCTGAGCCAAATGGACGATCCCAAAGAATTTCACGGGTGTTGAGGTCAATAGCAGCGATGCCGCCATAAGGAGGCTGTTTGCACAGCATCCCTGTGAACGGAACGCGCCACCCCGCGTTAACGCGGATGCCATAGGGCGACATCGCTTGAGGGCTAAGGTTGCCATGGGAGCCGCCACCAACATCTGGATCGTAGTTTGGATCGGTAATTGGCAGAATGCCGAGGGCATCAACCTCTTCACGCGGAACAAGCTGGTTGTAGTTCGGCATGTCATTGTAATTAGTGATCATTAGTCCTTTGACGGGATCGATCGCGACGCCGCCCCAATCCACGCCGCCGTTATAGCCGGGGTATTGGATCCATGGTTGATCAACTGTCGGTGGTGTGTAAACACCATCGTAAGCGGCTTGGCGGAACTGGATACGGCACCAGAGTTGGTCAAGCGGGGTTGTGCCCCACATATCCCGTTCGGTCAGGTCGGCTTTCAGCAGATTTGGGAAGTCGGTGACGAAAGGTTGTGTCGGAGAAAGGCGTTCTGGCTCCACGCCGCCAGTGGGAGCAGTGCGCTCTTCAATGCTAACCAGCGGTTCACCGGTTTTGCGGTTCAGGATGTAGAACTGTGCCTGTTTGGACGGCATAACGATTGCAGGAACTGGACCCTCGGGTGTTGGGAAATCAACCAAGGTGCCTTGTCCTCCAAGGTCATAGTCCCAAATATCATAGTGAACGGTTTGATAGTGCCAAGCGACCTCGCCGGTTTCGACATCCAGCGCAACGATGGCGGTTGAGTAAGTATTTTCTGCCTCGGAGCGATCGCCGCCCCAATAGTCGACAGCTGAGTTACCCATCGGCAAATAAACCAATCCAAGCTCATTATCGCCCGAGGCAATCGTCCAAACATTGGGTGTGCCGGGGGTGTAGATCTCACCTTCAGGCGGCAGATCTGTCTCGCCGGGGCGCCCCATATCCCAAGCCCATTCAAGTGCACCGGTTACAACATTATACCCACGGATGACGCCAGACGGAGCTGCACGGGTTTGTCCGTCGCTCACTTGGCTTCCAACTACGAGCACATCGCGAACGAGTGTTGGAGGTGACGTTGGGGCGTAGAATCCCGGCGCATGGTTTCCCATTCCTTCCATGAGGTCGACGGTGCCAAGGGCGCCGAAGTCCGGGCACGGCTGGCCGGTGACTGTGTCGAGCGCAATCATGCGCGCGTCGTGGGTCAGATTGACCACGCGGGTCGCACACATCGTATCGGCCACAACCGTAGTGTCTTCAAAATACACTAGGCCCCGACAAGAGGCATTATAGCCAACAGCATCTGCTGAGACGACTGGATCGTGGGTCCAAAGAGCCTCGCCTGATGCTGCATCGAGCGCCGATATCTTGTTCAGCGCTGAACACAGAAAGAGCCGATCCCCCACTTTTACAGGGGTGTTCTGATTGCCAAATGGTTCGTCGTCTTTCGGCAGGTCTCCGGTGCGAAATTCCCAGATTTGCTCAAGCATTTCCACGTTCTCTGGCGTAATCTGTCCGAGGGGCGAATAGCGCGTTGCCTTGTGATCGCCTCCATAGGCTGGCCAGTCGACACCCGTTTCTAGGGCAACGTATTTCACTTGAGCTGCGCTGGTCGGGGTTTGTGTAGTCAGTTCGCCTCTTGGTGGGGCGGTGGCGGCCGGTGCATCTGGCGTTTCGAATGCTGGCGGCGACACGGTCTCTTGCGCAACGAGATGCGGCCCCCCGTTCGACATGAGAACCATGACAGATGCAATGAGCGCCATCACACCAGTTGCCGCCGCCGCAAATCTACCGCGTGGCACAGCCAATCTGCCACGGAGCGCAGGGATAGTCAGCAACACCAGAATTAAAATCACACTTGGTGCAAGCAGACGCGGGACTTGCGCCCATCCGTTGAGGCCAGACTCCCAAAGCGCCCAGATCAGAGTAAAAGCGAATGTTGACATATAGATCCAGACGCCAGCAAGTGACTGTCTGAATAAGAACGTCGCAGAGGCCAGAAGGCCTGCGCCCGCTATTAGATAATAGAATGAGCCCCCTAAGCTGAGAAGCCATGCTCCTCCGAGCATAATTGGCGTGCCGAACAGCACCATTATGGCGGCGAGGGCCATCACTGCCCAGTAACCAAAGCCTCGGTTCCTCGTTGCCATAAACATTTCTCCTCACACGCCTTTATGAGGAGCTAACGAAAAAGTGCAGAAGCAGTTCCTATTTGGTTCGACGGGCCATTAGCGCGCTATTTCGCGTCCTAGACGCCATCTTGGCGGTGGCAGCACCGACAACCAAATCTAGTACCGTCGAAGAATGTCTGACGGGGCGATCTGGTCTTCATTGGTAGAGTTCCTGTGGGTGTCAGAGTTTTGACCGTCAGTCGCCCTCGCGAAAGCTGTCCAACATCACCACCTCTGCGTCGGAAGTAGGTTTCCGAATTAGAGGTGTCCGTCGTCAGATGCTTTGGCTCAGATTTTCGGACGGCGCTGCTCGTGTTCCATTGAAGTTGTGCGGCAGGCCTATGGTGCATCTAGCGTTGATGGCGGATTGTTTTGCGCTTGTTATTTTCACGCTTTTTGATGATGGCGAAGGATACGCCTGCGGGTGCTGAAACCGCAGGGCTTAAAAATCAGCGTGGCTTCCTCGCTATGGTGCCCTTCGTGAAATGACCGTAGTGGGACATAGAGCCGAATAGGTCTAACAAGGCCAAGAGTACGATGATTTCGCGGTCCCGATAGGTGTATTTTGCCTTGGCCATTAGCTGGCGGCTTTGTTGCTCTCAGTTTGGCGGGGCGATACCATCATCCCTCATAGGACGCACCATACATTCTTGATACGCCCCCGGCTGAATCGAGGAGGCGGCGGATGGGTTCGCGTTGTATGAAGTTAGGACGTCTCTTACCGGCTGTTCATGACCCCCTTTTTGCTTTCGACATGCGACGTTCATGATGCAGCAAATTCCCATCTCCGCTACTGTTATATGCCGCTCTGAAAATCCTCGCCGGTGGAGGCGCTGATGCGTCGTCTAAATGTTGTGGTTGTAGTCACGAATGTGCCCAAAAATCTCAGCTTGATGGATAGTTCCGGCCCTTCACGCGCGGTTTTTAACGCAGCACGCAGTCTCTTCCAGCTTTACCTCCAAAAGGCTCACATTGTGAACTCTGAAGAGGCGAGTGCGTTGAGCCCCTCCACCTCCAGCACGACTGATTGCCTTGGTCTAGCGCTTGTCTATGATTGACGCGCGAGGGCGAGTTTCAATCGGCCCCCAAAAAGGGGCGGCTCAGGTTATGGGCCCGCACCTTATCGCACACCAATGACGACCCTTGGCCGCGGGCTTGTGCCCGTTGCTCATTTCTGCGAGCGCGTAATGTCTCCATCGCCCAAACTCGTTTTCTCAGGTGCTGCGACCATCGACATGATCTTTTCTGTCGATAGCCTGCCGACGGGACCGGGCAAGATCATGCCAAAGGCCATGGTTCTGGCTGCGCATGGCATGGCGACCAGTGCCGCTATTGCAGCCCGCCGACTGGGTGGTGACGTGTCGCTGATCGCCCGAATTGGCAATGACCTCATGGGCGATCAGTTCTTGCGCGAGGTTATGGGCGAGGGTGTCGATTGCGCTTTTGTACGTCGGTTTGATGGAGTGGCCACTCCGCTCAGCGCGGTCGTTGTCGACGCTGCAGGGGAGCGCCTTGTCCTGCCCTATTATGATAAGGGCTTAGGCGCAGATCCGTCCTGGATACCAGAGGCTTTGGTTCAAGGGGCAGACGCGGTCCAGGTTGATGTGCGATGGCCCGAGGGGGCAGAGCGCGTGCTATCGCTCGCATGTGAAGCCGGAAAAATCGCAGTCCTTGATGCCGATGTTGGACCGGTGGACGTTATTGATCGGCTCGCAAAACTGGCGACACATACCGTCTTTTCTGCGCCCGCGGCCTTGAAAGTTGCAGAACGAGACAGCGTGGTGGAGGCACTCGCTGTTCTCACTGCGCGATACGCGGGTTTTATCGCGATCACCGACGGTGCAGACGGCTGTTATTGGCAGGAAAACGGCGCGCGCTGCCACCTGCGCCCTCCAAGAGTAGACGCTATCGATACGCTTGCGGCGGGCGATGTTTTCCACGGCGCCTTCACGCTCGCCATTGCAGAAGGTCAAAGCATCCGCGAAGCGATTGCATTCGCCAATGTCGCTGCGGCTCTAAAATGTAAAACCTTTGGTGGACGCCTTGGGTCGCCCCATCGAGATGCCGTTATCGCGGCATTAGCGGATTAGAAACGGCGGCAGCGAACGACGCTGTTGACTCGAGATTGGCTTTGCAATCATTATCAATATAATGTGATTGTTCTGCAATAATGCACAGTCCGTTGTGAAAACGCCTTCTTTTTTGTGTCGCGTACGGCCCCATATCTTGGCCACGAACGACATACAAAAAGGATTTAACCTATGTCACTCAAGGCCCTCGCAATCGCAACCGTCGCGACCGTCGCTTTCACTTCGACCGCAGCTTTCGCAGAAAGCCACTTCTCCAAGGACGAAGTGTTCGGCCGCTCGACCTATGCCACCACCGTTCTTCTGGCTGAGCAGGGCATCAATGCCACCAGCGTTGAAGCATGGGGTGAAGTGATCCGCGTTGAAGCCGCTGGTTCGACGAAGCTGATCTTCGTGGACAAGGACACTCTTCGTCCAGTAACCCGCTAATTTTTTGAGAGAAGGCTTCCGGTGCCTGACGCCCGGGAGCCTTCTCTCTTTTCAGAGCAGGACCTTTATCCTCAGCGCTGGGGATTTGGGGTTTCAAAAGTTAGTCGCCTCTTCGTGACTAAACTTTTTCCAGGTTAGGGTTTTGGTTCAGCATCTGCCTCAAACTTGGACTTGTTTATGAAATTCGTGCCTTTGTTCCTCGCCGGTATTGTCATGAGTGCTGCCACTGGTGCGGGATTTGCTCAGTCCGGTCCTGATTTGTCGCCCTATCCAGCGGCTAAACCCGGTCAGAAGCAACATGTCATCGTCCTGCCCCCTCACGAAAACGAAGACCAACTCAAGCTGGAGTTGATCGTTGGCAAGACCATGGAGATCGACTGTAACCATCACATGTTTGGCGGTGAGCTTGATGAGGAAACTGCCGAAGGTTGGGGCTACAATTATTATTTGCTCGATGAACTCGATAACGGCGCTTCGACGATGATGGGCTGCCCTGATGATTCCAAGCGTGAAGCCTTCGTGCGCAGCGTCGATGAAGAGCTGGTGCCCTACAACAGCAAGCTGGACGTCCGCAAAAACCCTTGGCGGCTTTGATGCAGTCATGATTCATTGATGTCGCCCGATCATGGAGCGTCATCATGGACCCGCATTCGCTTTTCAGCCTGAACGATCACCTCGAAGCC
>NZ_JABBDZ010000022.1:0-28871 GCF_012847305.1 Devosia sp. MC1541 | reverse complement strand
GCCATTGTCGCCCATGAGCTTGGCGTGCCGGTGCTGGAAATCTCCATTATCGGCTCCGAAGGCGTGGGAGGCTGGGTTCATGCCAAGCCAGATCATGCGTTGCTGACCCGCGACATGGTTGAGCGAACCGCTACGCTGATGTTGGCCGGGCGCGCAGCCGACATGGTGCTGGGTGGTGGTGCCCACGCAGGCGCGGCTAATGACCTCGAGACCGTCAACAGATTGCTGCGTTCGGCGATGCTCGAGCTCGGGCTCTATGGTTCACTGACCACACCGAGCAACACTGACCTGCGACACTATCAAGGCACCACGTTCTGGGCGCGCATCGGTGCCGAAACTGACCGGCTTCTCCAGCGGGCGTCCGATATCGTCGACCGTCGCCGCGACGATATCGGCAAGCTTGTCGAAGCTCTGCTGGTCGAACGTGTGGTGACCGGCGAGCGGCTCGCTGAACTTCTTCTCACCGAGATCAACGAGCCGTTCGAAACTGTCGAGTACTCGAACACTGTTACGGACATGGAACCGTCACTGTCCTCGGGGAGAGTTTGATCACGGACGCAAACCCGATGCTCCGTGATGCGATGCGCGGAAAGGGCCGTCCCTCGTTAGGTATTAACGGTTGGGGACGAGATTGGGTACAGAAAGACGTTCAAAATTATGAGCCACGCAAGTGGCTTGTTCATGGAACCCAGTCTCGCGGGGCAGAAAGCGGAACCTACCTTGCTGTAGCGTTCTGAAAAAGCAGGAAGTGGGTTCTCTGATTTTCTAGCGGCGTGTTTGTTGCATGCCAAGGTCCCGGTCAAAGTGAATCCAAGATTTGGAGTTCAACGATGACCGGGCAAAATTTTGCGATTTTACGCGTACAGAAGCTGAAGACTCGCAGGGACCTTAAGGCGGCGACGCGTCATGGACGCCGCCAAGATAGCGGTCAACATTATGACCCCGACCGCACCGCTTTCAATCGGCACTGGGCTGCGATGCCTGTGGTTGGGCCGGTAGATTGGGCTGAAGGAGTCGATTGCGCCATTAGACGGTTGGGCGCCCGATGCCGCAATGGTGCAGCCCTTGCTGCAGAGTTTTTTGTCGGCGCCTCGTCAGGATATTTCGACCCAGTTGGTGACGAGGATAAACATTTTGACATGGAACGTGTCACGGCTTGGGCCGAGGCGACGATGGAGGCGTTCTACGAGCGCTATGGGGAGGCAGTCGTAGCCGGGCGCCTCGATCTTGATGAAGGCAGTCCGCACATGGCGATCTGCGTCGTGCCGGTGTACCCAAAAGTGACCAAATACACTCGGACGGTAGTGGTCAGCTATCGCAAAGTGTTCGGTGGCGAGAACAAGCAGGAGGCGCGCGACCGCATGATCGCGCTACAAGACTGGTACGCGGACAAGATGGCCCCCTTGGGCCTCACGCGCGGCATTTCCAAAACGGTCACCGGCCGGCCTCATCTCAGTCATCAGCAGTACACTTTTAAGCACCGCCAGGAGGACGAGGCGCGTGCTCTGGCTTTGCGCCAGGTGCAAGAGCGAGAAGCTGAACTTGCCAAGCGGTTGGCTCAGTTGGAACTGGAATTGGAGCTGGCCGCCAAGTTAAGCGTTATCGCACGTGAGAACGCCCGCAAAATAACTGGGATACTATTGGACGCCGAGAAGTCGCGGGAATACGTTAAGCGAATGGCAGAAGCTCTCGCTGCGTACGATCCAACGGCAGAGATCGTTAAGATCATGGACTCAAAAGCTCCGATCTTAGCCCGATGGGACCAAAGGCTCGATCAACTGGCCAGAGAATTCGCTGCAGTCGAGCTTCCCGATAGGCCCGGTCCAAAATAGATGCGGCGATTGTCGCTAAGCGGGTGCATTCGATGCTGCGCAGGGCCCTGCTCACATCGTGAGGAAGGCCGACGCAGGATCACTCTGTCCGTGTACCAAACTCACGGAAAGAACGCCGAACGAAGGTGCGATCACCTGGCGGGACAAGCGGGGCGTACGGTCATCGGAAATTGTGGGGGCGCTTCACAATTACCGTTTCCGGCGCTCCCTGTGAGTTGGCCGTATAGGAATGAATGGCAGAAAAGGGGCCGTTAGCCGTCTGTCCGCTTTTCGATCACGGTTGGCGATAAGCTGCCATTCAGCATCCGACCCCATTTCGGTCGTCCGCAGTTGTGCACAGGAATCTCGAAAGCGGTCATTCGCCTCAGTCTGACAAAGCAGCCTTGCACCCCGTTCCGTTCATTAGAACACTCCTGCGATTGCCCAAGAGCTGCCATTGGCTACTTACCTAGGCAAACGGCCAGATCGAGGAGCCTTGCTGGCTGCCGGCTTTTGGACCGCATTTGGAGATAGCGGACAGCTGCCCGGTTGGGGCGTGATCTACACCAGATCGAACGCTTGGAGGCAAAATTGCTCCAATCTGGTTGGGTCGGGAACATGCCGCCAGACCTTAAACGGATGTTTAGCCTACCCTCTTCGCAAGCCCATTCTACCTGCGACTGAGTAGCGTAGTAGCCAAGGAGCAGCGCTAGGTCCGCAATGCATCGGTCACCGCGTTTTCGCCTAAGCGAAACTGAGTATACTTATCTTGCTTCTGGCCAAGCAGCGGTGACCGGAAACTCGAAATAGGTGTCCGGGAAGGGCTCGTTGACCAATGTGTAATGCCACCACTCTTCATCATAACGCTTGAAACCGTGCTTCGCCATCAAGACTGCCAGTTTCTCCCGATTGGCGGCAGCATTGGGTTCAATACCTTCCGCGCCATGGTGAGCCTTTACGTCGAAGCAGTCGTAGCCTGTGCCGAAGTCGAGGATGCCGTCGGCAAAACGTTCGTTCTCGGGGAGAGTGCAATCGTGCAGTCTTTCGCCCGCGTGCCATGGTGTCGCCTGTCCCTGATCAAGGTGCCTGATAGCCAGATCCACCGTACTGCCACGGCTATGGCCCGAGTGATTGGCGATATAGCCGAGGTCGAACAGGTCTGCCTTGGCCACTCGCGGGTAAAATTCGGCCTGCATGTCCAGATCATTCATATCGCTCGCCCAGGCAGCGAAATTAGCGACGGCGCTCACGGGGCGGTAGCAGTCATACAGTTTTAGACCCAGCCCCTCGGGCTCAAGATCACGCGCAACTGCTACCAGGGCCGTTGCAGCCTGCCGGGTGAGGATGCACTCACCGGCCTCGTAGCCGGCGATCGGTCTGCCGACGAAATTGTGGTTTCCATGGTAGCGAATGTCCTGCTCGATCCGTGGCGCGACTGCGCTGAGCCTGACGAAACCCATGGGGAGGTCGGCGGCGGTAGCGGGAACGGCCATAAACAGCATGGTAGCGGAAAAGAGGATGAGCTTCGGACGATGGTTCTGACAATTCAAGCGTGAGGGCGTTCCGGTGTCCTGATAGGTCTTCTGGCCGCAATTCAGCACGCGCTTGGTTACGGTGTCGTCATCGGAGCTGCTACTGGTTTGGTGGCGCAAGCCACAGAAACCAGATAGGCGCCCCGGGGCGCCTATCTTTTTTGCCTGCGATTGTCCGCCTGCCTCAGGGCAGACGGCAATCTGCATCCGCCCCGATCTCGGCCATCAGTGACGCGACAGCTGCTTCCAACTGCGGGTCGGTATTGAGACCGACATGGTTGGGGTCGAACGGCACGCTGATTTCGGGCTCGATCACGAAGTTCTCGTAATAGGTCCCGTCCAGGCGACGCGACGGCAGTACCGGGATGCCGTAAGTGAGGCCGGGCACGATCTTGCTCTCGACATAGTTCACCGCCGTGCCGGTATTGAGCACGGTATCGCCCACCAGCTTGCCGATGCCATTGTCCTGATAGGCCTGTGGGAACACCGAGCCATCCGAATAGCCGAAGCTGTCGACCAGCACCGCACTGGGCCAGACCCAACGATTGTTGGGTTCGATGAGCTTGGCGCCATCATCCCGGCCCATGGTTGCATAGGCAGTGCCGGTCAGCAGGGTGATCAGCTCGCGCGTCAAGTTGCCACCACCATTGGATCGCACGTCGACCAACGCCGCCTTGGCGACACCGCGCGTGGCGCTAAGGGTTGCGAGCAGGTCCAGATAGGGACCATTGCCCATTCCAGGCAGGTATTGATAGGCAATGCAGCTGTTGGACAGTCGTTGCACCATCTCGCCCCGGGCATTGATCAGACGCGCATTGGCCAGCCCCAGTTCGACCTGTTGGCTGATCGGGGTCACCTGCACCTGACGTTCGGCACCCTCGCCGTCATCCAGCACCCCAACGAGCACCTGACGACCAGCATTGAGGTCAAGCAGCTTGTCGAGACCACCAGCCTCAGGGACCGGCTGGCCATTGATCGAGGTGATGATGTCACCCGCGTTAATACCCAGGTTCTGGCGATCCAGTGGCCCGCCGGCCAGTACGTCGGCGACGCGACGTCCCGGTCCCTCATAGCCGTGGTCGAGATAGATCCCGAGCGAATCCTCATGTGTTCCCAAGCCCAGGGCGGTCTGTTCGCTGCCACTGTAGGACACAAACAGATGGGAGGCTGAAAGCTCGCCCAGCATGGCCGAGATCAGGCTGACCAGTTCGCGGTTTGACGCAACCGAAGAAACATAGGCCCGATATTTTTCGCCAATGGTATCCCAGTCACGGCCTTCGAGGCCCGCGTCGTAGTAGCGATATTTGATATCGGCCCAGGCCTGTTCGAAGGCGGCGGCACGGGCCGCATCGGCATCGCGGGTAAACAAGATATTCTGCGCGATCTCCGACTGTTGATCAGGCTGGCTCAGGGGAACCCGGAGCACCTTGCCTGGCAATTTGAGGTCAACAACGCCCAGCTCAGCGACGTAGCTGGCACCCTGCAACTCAGGCGCCGGAATGCTGGCAATAGTCTCGAACGCCCCCGTTGCGAGGTCGACAATGTTGAGGGCAAGCTCTTCGCCGTCATAGACCGGCGCCAGCAAGTGCTTTCTGTCCGAAAGCATTTCGAGCGCAATTGGCTCGTTCATTCCAGGCGCAAGGCGGGCTTCAAGATGCTTGCTGCGGAAGCTGTCCGCCGCGTAAGTGTCGGCGATGATAGCGTTTTCCTCACTCTGGTCGGAGCCGGAACGGTCTCCCTCCATGATGTCGAGGAAATCCTGCCGGGCCGCTTCGGACAGGAAAATGCGATAGAGATCGGTGTTTCGGGCGTGCAGCTGCGCATCGCGGGTGCCGTAGTGCGTGGTGGAGCCCACAAGCTGCGTGCCGTCCAGCGACCAGACATACTTGTAAAGGTCCGGCACATTGCCAATCTGGCGTGGCCTTGCGCTGCCATCGGCAGGCACGATGGCGACGTGACGCAATTCGGTGGCGTCGATGGTGTTCCAGTCGACGGCCAGTTCCCTCGAATTGGGCGACCAAGTGAACCACAGATGGCCATCGACATAGGTCGAGTTGTAATCGCCCTCGCCAAACAGCTGGATGACCTCGCCGGTCGCCAGATCGAGCACACGCACTTCGCGACGATCAGCGATAAAGGCGATCTTGCTGCCATCGGGGGAGAATTGCGGGTCCATGGCATTGCCGTCCTCGGGGACGAGCAAGGCCCGCTCCTGATAGCTGATGGCCAGCCCGCTTTCGGCTTCCTCGGATTTTAGGTCAACCGCATAGAGGCCCCATTGGTGGTCGCGCTGCGCGGCATAGACCAGCAATGAACCATCGGGGGAGAAGATGGCGCTGCGTTCCTCGCCGGGGGTATCGGTGACCCGGCGGTAATTGCCCTCGGTATCGGCAAGGAACACATCGGTATTGGCGATATGGGCAAACAGCTCTCCATCCGGCGAGCTGGCAAAGCCCTGCGAGGCCTCGGCATAGAGATTGAGCCGGTTGGACGCATGTTGTTCGAGCGTCAGTATCTCGATTGGCGTCGCTGCCTCGGCGTCAGGCGACTTGACATAGATCCGCCCGAGATAGGTGTAGGCAATGGTGCCGTCCTGGGCCACGGACAGGTAACGCACCGCGTCGTCAGTATAATTGGTCAGCTGGGTCTCTGACCCGCTGGCCAGATCGAGCTGCCAGACATTAAGCCGGCCGGATGCTTCGGACAGATAGGTGAGCTGGGAGCCGTCTTCGCTCCATACCGGATTGAGCCGGTCGAAACTATCGACGGGAAAAACCCGCTCGTGCCTGCCGGAGGCCGTGTCGTAAATCCACAACTGGCGGGCATTAGCCGCGACCCGGAACTGCCGCTCTTTAGGGTCGCTCGACGGATCGTAGGAATAGACCATCTTGGTCTGGTCCTTGTTCCAGCGCGCCTCATGGGCCTGGTTTGGCAGCACCAGGCTCTCACGGCCGCTTTCGAGGCTGACCGCATAAAGCTGAGGTATCCGGCTCAGGGCACCCTGGACGCTGCGTTCGGCATCGCCAAGGCGCAGAGCCTCAAACAGCACGCTTCGCCCGTCGGGCGAAAAGCTTATCGGCATTTCAGCAGCTGACGAGAAGGTCAGGCGCTCGAGCGTACCGGAGAAATCGGTGACATAGACGTCGTCATCGCCGCCAATATCGGAGGCGAAGGCGAGCCGTTCGGAATCGGCAGACCATACCGGATGGTGGCTATAGGCCAACTGGCTCGAAATCGGTACGGCCAAGCCGCCATCGGCGGGAACCACGAAAATCTGCCCCCGGTGGGTAAAGCTGACTGTCTCGCCATCAGGCGATATGGTCGCAAAGCGCAACCAACGCGGCGCCTCTCCGGTCGGCTCCGCCAGCGCCGGCATAATGCCGGCCATCAGTGCCAGGAGCGAAGCTGCCCCAACTCGCTTCAACATGAATTCCTCCAATATGATCGCTACGCGCAAAAAATCCGCAGCGACTGAATAATGATGCCACGACTCCATCGAGCGCTGGCTACTTCAACATCGCGTCCATCATGCCTTGGACCAGACCAGTCCAGAACTAGAACTGCCCCTGGAATCCAATGCTGACGGCGTGGGCGGAAGCGGAGCGCTGGAGAGAGCCGTCATAGGCGGCGAACCAGGTATCGCCGTTCGCCGTCGTGAGATCGAGCTTGGCACCTAGCTTAAGAACATCGCGCCCCAACTCCACGCTCTGACCGGTGATGGTCCGACCAAGCAGGTCCGTGGCGACGGCATAATCATTCTCTCCAGCGACCCTCGCATAGCCGATGTCGCCGGTGAGGCGCAGGCTATGGCCGCCTTCGAGGTTGAACGGCGCGGATTGGATACGCAGGCCGGGGCCCGCTTCCATCCGGGCGAATTTGCCACCCGCAATGTCTAGGCCGAATATGCCGGCGCCAATTTCGCTGGCGGCCTGAATGGCCTGCACTTGTGCAGCCAGCGCCAGATAGGGCGAGACAGTGAAGTCATCATTTAGCCTGAAATGGTGGCCGACCTCGAAGGATGCGCCAAGCCCGATGCCGGATGCGCTGGAGCGCCCCACCGGGGCAAAGCTGATGCCCGATGCGCCCGAAATGTCCCGACGCTCGATCCCCTGTTCGAACAGGGAGACCTGTCCGGTGCCGTTGACGAACCAGTTGTCGCGGCTCCAGTTGCCATAGGCGCCCAGATGGAAGGCATTGGCCGAACCGCCATCATTGTTCGAGGTCAGGGCCGTGTGGGAGTAGCCTAGCGCCAGCCCGAACTGGACCTCTTTGTCGTGGACGAGGTCAACGCCGGCAAGGACCCCGCCAATCGTGCTGGCGGCCGACGCGGCGCCGTCGGAAATCGAAGCGATGCCATAGACCGGCGCGAGCCAGAGGATAGGACCTGCCGGTTCCTGCAATACCGCGTCAAAGGGAGTCGGCGTGGCATCGGCTGTGGGCATGTAGCCAAGCGGCACAATATCGCCTGTGGCACTACGCAGACCCAATGGCTGACCCATCTGGTTGCGCAGGACGCGGTCAACGGCATTGAAAGCATTGGCGCGCGCCCAGCCCGCATTGGAAAAGACCGAGGCGGTCGCGGGGGCAATGGTGGCCGCCATGTTGGCAACACTCAGTAGACCCCAGCCGTAATTGTCGTCGATGCCCGGTGCGCCGATGTCCTTTGAAGTCTGTAAGAGCAACTGTGCAATTTGGGCGCCGGAGGCATTTGGGAACATTTCCGCGCCGATGGCGAAGGCGCCGGTCACGTGCGGCGTCGCCATAGACGTGCCGTTGAGCCACCCATATTCATAGCTCACCATGGAGGAAAAAATCTGGTCCTCGGCGGGGGCGACGCCCGAGCCGCCCGGCGCGGCCATGCACCACTGCCTGGCAAGACCACAGGGCTGTGCGTAAGAGCCGTAGTCGCCTGTCGGCCCCACTGCCGTCACAGCAATCCAGTGCGTGGTCAGTTCCGGAAAAAAGGCAGGGAGGCCGGCCAAGATGCCTGGCTGCAGCGTGTGGCGGATACCGCCTGCGCCGTAGTCGAGGACGCGATCATTGCCCGTGGCAAAAATCTGCACCACGTCAGACTGGGCCAGCGCGCTAAACGAGCTGAGCATGTTGGGGAAGTTAATCTGGACATGGTTGGCGTCAACATCGGTGACGGTGATGCCGCGCTGCTTATTCAAAGCTGCGTCGAAGCGATTGAGGCCCCAGGAATTATTGATGGCGCGAACGCCATTGCCAGCCACCCAATAATAACCATTGGCGACGTTGTCGATGGGGACGCCGGCGATCGCCCAGTTCACGTTGTAGATGTCGGCACCCGGCGCGACGCCGACCCGGCGCCCCGCAATGGTGCCGGTCACATGGGTGCCGTGGTCATGCGTGGGGTTCAGCACGTAGGGCGTGCCGTCGATATTCATCCCGCCCAACCAGCGATCCGCATATTCCGTATGTAGCGGGTCGGCGGATTGATCCATTACGCCAATGATGACGCCATTTCCGCGATACCCGAGTTCCCATGCCTTGTCGGCACCTACCATGGACAGGCCCCACAACCGGCTGTCTATCTGGGCATGAGCTGCGGATATCGGCAGGCTTGCGGTCAGCGCAACGGCAAGCATGGCTGTGTGGATGATTGGCTTACTCATTCTGAGCCCTGAATAGAAAAGTTCACAGAGACTATGAGCTGCCACGACGCTGGTCGCAGTGTGGTTGCCAAGAGTCTCATTGATGTAGTCGGCCGCACTGGCCAACCCCAGAATTATCCTACGGCACGTCAGGTCAAGAAAAAACGTCTGAAACCGTCGAGGTTGCTCAATAATCTCATAATCAGCGGAAATATTATTCCTGGCGTCTCACATATGATTTGAAAAAATGCAACGGTTGCGGCGCCGCTACTTCATGGCGGCGAGCCAACGGCTCCAATCGTGTTCTTCATCCATGTTAGTCTCGCCAACCCGTGCTTCCTCGACCAACGTGCGGTAAGCTCGGGGCGACACGCCAAAGCACTGACGGAATGACTTGGTGAAGGCGGAGTGGCTGGCAAAGCCCCATGTTTCTGCAATCTCACCGACGCTAAGGTGGCGCTGGTTTAAGCTGGCCAGCTCGCCCCGAACCCGGTGTAAGCGACGAAGGCGCAGGTAGGAAGCAAAGCCGCCCACCGGCTCCATGATGCGATAGAGAGTCGCGCGCGAGATCGAGAACCTTCGGGCTACCACCACGCTCGACAAGGTCAGGTCGTGCAGCCAGTCCTCGATATACCTTTTGACAGCGAGCAGCGTAGCTGTCCTGACTTGTTCAGCCTGATCTTCAGTTACCAGTCCGTTGAGAGCAGCAGCAGCAAGCGCAATAGTCGCTCCCTGCACAGATTCCATCTGCGCGATCGTCATGTGGGGCGCCGCTCGATAAAGCGCTTCGAGGTGGGCCCGCACCAGCCCGGTCAGCGAGTGGGTTGCCTCATGACGGCGGCCGCCGTGAGCATCTGGTGCAGCGAGCAAGGGCGCCAAGAGGCGCCGGGGTATGCCCAAATCAATGCTGCTATAGCGTGTCGACGCAGTGGCGATCGGCTGCGTCATGTCAACGGTGAGGAGATCGCCTTTACGCAGGATCACTTCTCTGCCGTGCGCTGTCGCCCGACGCTGGCCTGACGTGTAGAACTGAAACGCGTAATAATCGATGCCGTCCTCGGCGATACGTGCCATTTCTCTCGCGGTCGACTGTGCTGAGCTGCCCACGGTACCAAAGACCAGATCACCTCCATTGTACAAATCAACCACGGCACAAAAAGCGTCGTCTTCTACGGAAAGGATGTCCCAAACCGGTGTCGCGGCGTCGCTCCACTGTCTAATTCTGGCGCGCTCTGGGAACCGGCGAGTGTCAAAATGAGACCGCGAAATCAATGTCACGCCAGCCGCCACAGGACGCTACGGGACACATGATAAGTCCAACAATAGGCGCATCGCTCCAATCGCCCTACACTCCTCGATAGCATGGTCATCGCATCAAATTTCCCACAGCCGGTATTGGGGCGCTTTGGGCGCGAACGTTCATGACATGTATGTGAGGCCACTTAATAGTGCGTTGAAATCTCCGGTCGGAGAGCGCGCGGTTTGCGATCCAGATGAATTATATCTCATCCTTGTCCCTGCAATCGCAATGGCTTGGCTACCATGAAAGTCCGGTGCAATTCCCCAAAAGTCGGACCATGCAACCAGCCACACGCGATGCCCCGCTATTCGTCAAAATATCCATCAATTGCAACCCATCCGCTGTCGGCCCCCGCACTGGTCACGTGGCGAATGTCGGATTTAGGTCAGCTCCCATCCAGAAGCTGACTGTCAGGAAACCACCCCATTAGAGACTCCATCTGCGTCTTCAGTGAACGGCGGCTTTCAGGAAATGGACAGAGTGTCCCGAACGACCGGAATGGGGGCGTTAGTCGACACTTCGAGGTAGTGCCATGAACGTCCTATATGTGAAATCTGTGTGCTTCTAGCGACGGACAATGTCGTACTGGGGACAAAACATGTCCCCAGTAGCTCGTTAGCCATAGATGTTCTGCTGTGCATCTGCACAAATTATGGAAGAAATTCCGAGAATAATTCTCGGCCTCTTTTGCCAAGCGGTCTAGTATATTCAGGGGGCAAAGTTACGTAAATTTAGTCCCCAAATTCGTGTGAGACTTCGCTCCACAAGTTGGCTGGCAGACCACGGTTTTTGAAAATCTCGATTTCGCGCTGTACGCCGGAGCTTTCCTTCCAGCCGGGCTCATCGATGACAATGATTTCCGTCATTACATCCATAAATACGGCGTCGATTGGCGCCCACAGTTTGCCGATGCCGGCCCGGTCGAGGTCGGCCAGATAGGCGTTGATTGGATGTGACATAGAGACTTGGCTGAATACCACCGAGCCGCTGCGCGCGATCTTGGCTGCCACGGAATTGCAGAGTTGAAACCGGTGTTCGACGACAACGCGATCAGCGTGGCTATATGGGCAGGCTAGAAAGATTTTACGCAATTTTGGTTGTCCTTTATTGGCGTAAGCGTCATCGGGGCCAGTCCCGTGCATGCGCGATCGCCGTTTCGAATAGTTCGTGATGCGCCGCCGACACCGGATCATGTGGAGCAAAGCGTCGGCCACTGGCGCGCGCTTGAGTGACATTCACTCCGCACAGTTCGGCGAGGCCGATGCTGGTCATTTCGTGCGTGGCTGGGACGACGATGGTCTTGCCGCATGCCGAGGCGAGGAACTGTGCGAAATAGGTACTTTGGGACAGGCCGCCATCGATCGAAATGGTATCGCCCAACGGCACAAGGAGATCGGCTCTCTTGACCAAAGTAGCCGTCAGTAAAGCGATGCCTTCAAGCACAGCGCGGATCATGTCTCGCCGATTGGTTGAGTGGCTCATGCCAATAAAAAGTGGCGCAGCGTGGCGGTCCCAATGTGGCGCTGCCAAGCCCGAAAGCGCGGGGACGAAAACAAGGCCGCGAGACAGCGCAGACGGGCCATCGAAGGTATCGAGATCCTGGACGGTGCTGTACAGCCCGATTTGATGCGCCCAGTCTAGAGCCGCACCCGCATCATAGACCCCGCCCTCAATGGCATAGGTCAATCCGTCTTCACGCTCCACCCATGCAATAGTTGGCAGCAAATCTTGGGCTATGGGCCTTTCAGAGCCGGCAATGGCGAGCAAGAACGCGCCAGTACCAAACGTAATCTTGCACGCGCCGGGATGGCGACATCCATGGCCAAATAGCGCTGCCTGTTGATCGACGACCGAGGCCAAGACCGGGACGCCGTTGATCGCTCCAAGTGGCTCACCAGCACTGGCAATTCTGGGCAGGCACTGCATGGGCACGCCATGGAGTGAGCACAGAGCATTGCTCCAATGGCCGGTCTGCAAATCCAGCAGCCCGGTGCGCGACGCGGTGGTGAGATCGGTGACAAAATTGCCGGTAAGGCGATCAAGAAAGAACGCATCGGTCGTTCCTAGTCGCAGCGTTCCGGCTTCAAACGCCCGCGCTACGGCCGGTAGCGTTCCCAACAGCCACGCAAGTTTGCTAGCAGAAAAATAGGGATCGAGGGGAAGGCCGCAGACGTTTCTGGACAGTGAATGCGCGTCTTGTGGCATCGAAGCCAAGTGCGCCGACGTGCGCGAATCTTTCCAAACCACAACAGGAGAAAGGGGCTGGCCAGTAAGCGCGTCCCAAGCCAAGCAGCTCTCGCCTTGGTTGGCTATTGCAATCCCATCTACGCGACCTGCTGCGGCAAGCACAGTCTTGATATTGCCCAGCAATTCCTCTGCATCATGCTCAACCCAGTTCAAAGCTGGATAGTGTTCTTGATGCTGAAGGCTGGCTACCTGCCTCCATACGCCGCCATCTTCGACAACGAGGCAGCGTGTGGAGCTGGTGCCTTGGTCGATACAGGCGATAGATATCATGCCTGCGCCTGGAAGCCGAAATGTACCTTGTCAGCGTTCAAAACACCGGCGGGCCTAGGGACCTGAATGCGTGTTTCCGGCATCCAGTTCGCCCGTCGCCGCCAAACGGTTACGCCATCGACTTCGAGCGTCAAGGTGCCCTTCGCGCGGCGTAAGAAGCGCAACTGGAAATTTTCTAAACCAACTGGAATTGTGCTGCCACTGCGAAGCAGGTTTGGTACGACCAGTTTGACCGGATCGTCGTAGGTGATGCGGACGGGGGTGTCGGCGGGTATAGCACCTGCGAGGTCCGCCGCAATTGTTCTGCCAATTGCCCGACCCTCACGATAGGCCCAGCCGCCGGTTTCGACAGCGCGAAGCACGTTGCCTGCCGCAAAGTAGATCGGGTTGGCGCAGCGGCCGTTTTGGTCAACCGCGGGCCCAAGGGAACCGCGGTCAGTTTCAACGCGCGACATTTGGAAAAGGCTTGCTTCCGGCGTGAACTGGCCCGAAAACAGCACCCCGTCACACTCCAGCGTCTCGATGACTGAGCCGCGCTGGATCTTGACTGCCTCGACACGCGCACGACCGACAATGTCGACGATCCGGGCATTGAGATGAAACGGTATTCCGACCAAGGGTGGGAACCAGCTGAAAGGAGCGCTCACTAAGGCGTGGTCACGCGGCTCCAGCACAGCGACAGGGCGCGCCCCGTGGCTCAAGCACGTCATGATCGCCGACATGGTCACAAGTTCAGAGCCGACGATCACGGGCCTTTTGAAGGGCATGATCTTGTGAAAGGCGACATAGGCCTGCAAGGCCCCTGTGGTCAAAACGCCCACCGGCCGGTCGCCGGACACCATTCGCGCCGAGCGCGGCAGTTCACGTGTGCCCGTCGTCACCAAAATACGTTTACCGGACAGTGATGACAGACCTGCGTCACTCGAGACTTGAAGTTCGCCATCTTCTCCAAGGCGGGTAACGGAGTGTCCATAACGCAGATCAATGCCGTGGCGTGACACTTCCTGCTCGAGGCGTCGCCCATAGCTGGCGCCCAAATACACGCGCCCGAATTCGAGCATGCCGAACGGGGAGTGGCTGCAGTGCCGGGTGGCCCCGCCAAGATGCCGCTCGCGCTCTAAAAGGGTCACTTTTTCGACGCCGGCCTGTCGTAGCGCGATGGCCGCTGCCACTCCGGATGGCCCGCCACCAATAACGATTACATCGGAAGACTGCTGGCTCAAGTGTCGCGCTCCGCCTCGACTGCGAGTGGCGTGGCCAGCAGTCCTGTGGTCATGTCAGCAATTCGTGCATTGCAATAAAAGCCCTGACACCGGCCCATGCCGGCGCGGGTACGCCTTCTCAGACCACCATAATCGCCCGGTGGAAGCGCGCTGGTGAGCGCGGCCTCGATCTCGCGCCGGGTCACCATCTCACAATGACACACTATCTCACCATGGTCGGGCCGTTGCCAATCCCGGGTAACGGTTTCGGTCAAGTTTGGTACGGTCACTTCGAGGGTCGAGGGTTCGGTGGGCATTCCAAGACCCGTGCCGCCATGCAGGTCTAGGGCATGTTGCGCAAGGCCAAGGGCTGCGCTGAGCCCGGTCGAACGAACGCCGCCCAAGGTGATGGCGTTCGGCCGCGCAATGACGCGATACTGCTTTTGTTCGGTTGCCGGGCGCAGGCCCGCGTATACAGCGGTGATCGCAACGCCATCCAGCGCGGGAACGAGCTTCTTGCCGTGGGCAAGCAGGGCTGCCAAGGTTTCTTCTTCGACCGTCGCACGTGTGCGATCAACCTGTTCCTCGGCAGTGGGGCCCACCAGAATATTACCAAAAGCGGTTGGGCAGATGACGATGCCTTTAGTGATCTCGTTGGGCACCGGCAGGATGATGGTCTTGAGATGGCGCGTGGCCGATTTGTCGAGCACGATGAACTGACCCTTGCGGGGCCGGATCTCGAACTCAGCTGTGAACCCGAGGCGCTGATCCACTTCGTCGCCGAACAGGCCAGCGCAATTGATGACAAATTTTGACCGAATGTCACCCTGCGTGGTGAGCAGACGCCAAGCGCCGTCGAACTCCCCTTTGATAAGCTCGCAGCGCCGCACCACTTGCGCGCCGAGTGCAATCGCCTGATTGACATAAGCGAGGGGGGCAGACCAGGGATCTATGACGTGCTCGTCGGGCACATGCAAAGCGGCGACGATCCTGTCTGACAGACCAGGTTCGACGGCGCGCGCTTGAGCGCCCGAAAGCAGATGCAGGTTCTCAATGCCATTTTCGCGACCTTGAGTGGCGATGCCATCGAGCGCCAGTGCCTCTTCGGGCGTCCACGCGCAAACGAGCGCTCCCGTGTGCACGACTGACAAGTTCATGCTGGCATGGATATCGAGATATTCTTGGCGGCCGCGTTTGACCAGGTCGAGTTCAAGACTGCCTGCAGGCGCATCAAAGCCAGTGTGCAAGATCGCGCTATTGGCCTTGGACGCGCCCGACAAGATGTCGCTGCCTTTTTCGATCAGAACAACGCGTGCTCCGGCCAATGCAAATCGACGGGCCACGGCACAACCGACCACCCCGGCACCAATGATTGCAATGTCGAACTCTTCCATCAGAGCGCTTGTCGCGGCCATCAGGGATTTCCTACCGTTCGGTCAAATTATGACTGAACGGTAGAGTTGTTTGCCTGTTGCGTAAAGAGAAAAACAAGAACCAAGATGAATATGGTCACGTTTTGTGTGTGGTGCCCACGCCGCATTGAGTCCGTCTCGCCGTGTGAGCTAGAATATTCGACTAGATCAGATGGCAGAGTCCAGCGTGGCAACCAGAGTTTGGGTGCCCGCGCCTGCCATGGCGTCGGCAATGGGCTTTGGTGGTGGGCACTCAGAAATCAGCCTGCCGACTTTCGACCAAGGGGCGACTTCAAAGATGCCGCGCTTTGAAAATTTCGAGGAGTCCGCAAGAACATTAACGGTCTCGACGCGCTCGATTATCGCCTGGGCGATCTGCGTCTCACGCTCATCGAAGTCGAGCAGTCCCGATGGGGCGATAGCGCCCACTGTAAGGAAGGCATAGCGCGCACGGAAACGCTGTATTTGCTCAACGGCGAGCGTCCCCACCGTTTCCGACGCGTCATGGCTATAGGCGCCGCCGATTAGGAAAACCTTGTGATCGTGCCCGGCGGCAACGATTGCAGCGATACGGGAGCTGTTGGTAATGACGGTGAGGCGGCTCAAGTTAGCGATGGCTTCGGCAAACAAGAGTGTCGTTGTGCCTGTATCGAGAAACAGCGAGTCGCCCGGCACGAGCACGTTTGCGGCTGCTCTGGCGATGAGCCGCTTCTGGTCTCTGTTCTCTAGCATTCGGGAGGCAAATGGCCCCTCTCCGAGGGGCTCGCTCACGCCGTTTGGCGTGGTACGGGCACCGCCATGAAACTTGTGAATACGCCCCGTCGCATCGAGATTGACGAGGTCGCGACGCACCGTCTCCTTGGACATGCCGAGCTTATCTGCAAGTTCATCGACGCTGACTTCGCCTAGCGCGTTGACTAACTTAACAATTTCCTCGTGGCGATCATGAGGCCGCATACTCAACCTCCCGGTCTGTTCTCTTAGCACTGTCATTGTGCACAGCGATGCCCGAATAGGCAATATTCGGTCGACATATCTGCCGCGCCTTAGGGTGTAAAGCGGCGCGACAATATCTTGTTTGCATACTATACGGCTCGCAATGCGGCCTCCCATCTTGGGCTAGAAATGCCGTATTGCGCCCGTGCCAACAGGAATTGGCCGTACTGGCGGAAGTCATAGCCCATCGTCGACAGGTGTGACTGCAGCAATGCCCAAAGGGACCACTTCATCATCGTTAGATTGCTGTACAGGTAGATGCGCGCGGCGGCGTCCGCACGCCAAGAACCATAATAGAGCTCGACCATCAGACGTTCTCGTTCTGGGGTCATAAAGGATTCGAACGCGATCCCCCCTAAATCCCAAGCAGAATCGTTATTGCCAGCGTATTCCCAGTCGATGATTTTGACCGTCTTACCTGAGCCGATCATATAGTTTGTAATGTGGGCATCGTTATAGCTACCTGTAAGGTCGATGCCGGAGGCCTCAATTGCGTCACGGGCTTGGGCGAGCGCTGGCTCTAAACTGGTGAACTGGCTGGGAAGCGCGATGTTGAGCTGCGCCAAGTGGTGAAGATGCGCCTCAATCTGCTCAAATCCAGTCGCCGTCGAGAGGAAGCGTTGGCTGCGGTGCACCGTACGGTATCCTGCTAGGATGCCGGCAAGGATATCGCTATCGTGCAGGTCGATGAGGTTCGCCCCTCGGAAACCGTCGAGAAACTCATAGACTTCCACTCCAGACTGGGCGTCGACGTGCAAAAGCTGCGGCGCTACTCCCACCAGGCCAACTTTTCGTGACGCGTCGACTGCTGTCTGGCGTTCGATCAGGCCGTCTGTTTTTTCTCCGGGGCTTTTGACGAAATGGCTGGTCCGATCTGGCCAGATTACGCGCCAGTTATAATTGGTAAAGCCCAAGCCGATACGTTGGATCTCTGCACGCCCGTCGGGCCGGTCTGCCCAACGTCCAAGTGCCTCCACCACCCGGTTCCGAGAGCGTGAGACTGCATCGCGATCGGTCATAGCTGCGCTCCAGATTGTGCCGCGAGGCGGCCGCGGGCTCGCACGAGTCGAGTCTCGCCATATTTGAAAAATTCAATGTTGCTGCGCGGCGACAAGAAGTGCGCCAGCCGGCCCCAAAGTCCCCAACCGATATCTAGGAGCGCCATGCAAGCATGAAGGCGCGTCAAGGTGTGCGCCTCGGCAGCTATCCCATATTGCGTTAACAATTCCGCATGTTCTGCGTCTGGGCAGTCAAAGGCTAGCGCAAGTGCGGCCAAATCCCAGAGGGGATCTCCGTTCGCTGCATGGTCGAAGTCGACCAAGAGAATCTGGTTTTCGGGTCCCACGAGCATGTTGCTCGCCAGGATTTGGCCATGCAGCGGAACCTGTGGTGCTGGCGATAAGGCGATGACTTTTAGTAAGTCTGCAGAGTGGCGCCGCAGGACCTCGAAATCCTCAGGAACGACCAACTGAGCTTGCTCGCTGGCCCCTCCCAAAATTGCATCTATTGCCGTCAATGTTGCATCGATGAAATGCCAAGCAGGTCGATCGATCGGCAGGGTGTCGGTTCCGTGCCAGCGCTTTATCGTCCGAAGAGCTGATGCTTTGATGTCTGGATTGTCGAAGTCAGGTCGCATGACCGTATGCCAGCCAGTGGGAGCGCGTTCAAAAAGAGTGGCACCCGAGTGAGGGGCGTGCTCGACAAAGCCGGGTGCGGCCCCTACGCGAGCCGCAGCCCGTGCGGCCATTGCTGCCAAATGAGAATCAGCTGCCCCGGGAAGTTCTTGGTGGTGAAGCTTGAGGAAATACTGGGCGCCATCGCACTCTATGAAGGCGCTGTCAGCGTCAAGGCCTGTGTGCATCGACATTGCGTAGGGCGCAATCCATTCCAGAAGCGTGGCGCCCTGAAGATGGAACTCTGCCAGTGCAGCGGTCAGGCGGAAGTCAATCTCCGTCTTGTCGATTTCCATGCGAATTTGCCCGTTTTGTCTCAGTCTCGGCCCATATTAGCTCAAATAATCGAAAAAACGTCAACCTTTCAAACCGAATATGTGTTTTTATGACCGAATAGACTTGACGACCTGCCCGAATAGTACAAATCTCAAAAACGGAGGGTCGCAATGCCAGTATTGCAGCGCTATAGCGAGAGGGGAGGGGAGTGCGCCAGTGTGGCGTCGTCCATCGCTTGCTCGCCCGTAGTTCTTCCTGGTCATGGCGCGCAGCAGTCGCTCGCGTGTACTGAGATGACATTGCCCTATTGGCCGCGTGGCTCCGCCATTTCCGATTCAGATGCGCAACATGCCGCTAGCGGCGTTTCTAGTGCGCAAACCGCAATTCCCATTCCGTCCGGCGCTGCGCCAGCTTCGCCTTCAGTTGCAACATTGAGATACGCATGACCGAAATCTGGAAAATGACCCTTGGGCAACTCACTGCGGGCTATGCCTCCGGTGCGCTGTCTCCTGTAGATGCTGCTAAGGCTGCGTTCGAACGTATCGAAAAGGTCAATCCAGCGATCAACGCGATCTTTGCGCCAATGCCGGAGCGAGCGTTAGAAGCGGCTGTTGCATCGGAGAAGCGCTGGCGCGATGGCGCTGCATTGGGCCCGCTCGACGGTGTGCCGATGACCATCAAAGACAGTGTCGCGATGAAGGGGACGCCCTATGTTCGCGGTTGCGCTGCCAATCTTGGTAATCCGCTCTCAACCTCGGACTCGCCGCCTGTGGCGCGCATCCAGGAAGCTGGTGGCGTCATTCTGGCGAAGACCACTATGCCAGACTTTGGTATGTTCGCAGCGGGCGTCAGCTCTGCGCACGGCACCACCCGAAATCCCTTTAATCTTGCCTATAATACTGGCGGCTCCAGCAGCGGCGGTGCAGCATCCCTAGCTGCAGGCATTGGCGCATTGACTATCGGCACAGATATGGCTGGCTCGGTGCGCATGCCGGCTGCCATGTGTGGCCTTGCCGGCATGAAGCCGACACAGGGTCGTGTGCCGCATTTGCCACCGAGTGCTGTCCGCAGCGCCGGTCCTCTGGCTCGCAATGTCAAGGATATGGCCACCTTCCTGACTGTTCTGTCGGGCGAGGATCTTCGCGACTTCGGCTCTATTCCTCCCGAGCAGCGTCGATACGAGGATGCGGATCCGGCTCAACTTAAGGGCATGGAGATCGGCCTTTGTCTCGACGCGGGCTTTGGATGTGAAACGGAGCCTGAAATCCGTGAGGCAATCCTGCGCGTTGCGCGCGAGGTTGAAGCTGCGGGTGCCGTTATCGTGCCCGTTGATCGTTTGATCGAGTTCGACCCAAGCGAGGCCTTGAACAAGCTGTTCTTCCTGCGCAGTCGCCTTGAATACAACGCTATGCCTGCCGAAAAGCGCAGCCTCATGTTGCCCTATGCTCTGCAGGCTTGCGAGGCAGCGGGAGAGATTAGCGCAATCGACTACGCAAGCGCTCTCGAGGAGCTGGAAAAGGCCAAAGCGCAGATGTACCGCCATTTCGGTCGCCTGCAGTACATGCTGACGCCGGCATCGCCTGTACACGGTTTCCCCGCTGATGATGTCGGAGCAGACACTAAGTCCGCCCTCCGTCACACCAATTTCATGTCGCTGGTTAATCAGACAGGCCAGCCCGGTGCCGTTGTTAATTGCGGCATGACTGCTCAGAACCTGCCAATCGGCGTTCAAGTCATCGGTCGTCGTTTCGACGACTGGGGTGTGGTGCAGCTGCTTGCTGCACTGGAAACAATGTTGGGCGCGACGCCCGACATCGCAGAACCAAACTAGTCGTCGCCCGAGGGGGCAAAAGGAGGGATTTAACGAATGCAGATTGTTCCAAAGCTAGGCACGAAAGCTCGTGCACTGGCCATCGGCGGGGCTCTGTCCGCGCTTATGGCAGGCATGGCTCACGCAGATGACCGCCCTGTGATCACCATCGCGGTTCCGCAGGTGGTCAATGGTGGCGTGCTCGATTTCCTGGCCGACCAGAGCTTGGTTTCCCAGCGTATTGCAGACAGCATTGCTGAAACCATGATCGACTTCGATCGTCAGAATCCAGAGCTGACCACGCGCGCCGCGCTGGCTGAAAGCTGGACGCGGATCGACGAAGACACCATCGAGCTCAAGCTTCGCCCCAATGTGAAGTTCCATTCCGGTGCGACCCTGTCGGCAGACGACGTTGTCTTCAGCTTCTCCCCGGAACGCTTCGGTGCTGTTGAAGACGGCAGGGGCGTCCCGCCAGAATTGAAGGCAGCCGCAACACGCCTTTGGTCCGGCATTTCGGTGGAAAAAGTTGACGATCTCACAGTCCGCGTCAACTCGGAAAAGCCAGACCCGGTTCTCGAGCAGCGTATGCAGCGTCTCGGCGCCGAAATCGTGTCGAAGGCCGACTACGAAGCCACCGCAACCTATGGTGACTTTTTCAAGGCTCCGGTCGGCACTGGCCCATTCAAGGTCGCTGAGTTCCGCCACAACGAGCTTCTCGTTCTCGATGCTCACGACGAGTACTGGGGCGGCAAGCCTGCCGTTCAGCAGCTGCGCTTCGTCGTCGTGCCTGAAGGCTCCAGCCGTATCAACGGCCTGCTCGCTGGCGAATACGATTTCATCACTGACGTGATGCCTGATCAAATTCCGGCCACCGAGGCGGATGACAAGTTCGAGGTTGTTGGTGGCGGCGCTGCCAATCTGCGCCTGCTCGTGTTCGATAAGCACAATGGCCCGATGCAGGATCCGCGCGTCCGTTTGGCAATGGCCCATGCGATCGATCGCCAGGCTATCATCGACGCGCTCTATGCCGGCATGAGCCGCATCCCCGCAGGCCTTCAATTCGAGGCCTATGGCGATATGTTCATCAGCGACTGGACCGCTCCGGAGTACAATCCAGAACTGGCCAAGAAGCTTCTGGCTGAGGCTGGTTACAACGGCGAGACCGTCACCTACCGTATCCTGAACAACTACTACGTGAACCAGGTCTCCACTGCGCAGATATTGTCCTCGATGTGGGAAGCTGTCGGCGTCAAGACCCAGATCGAGATCAAGGAAAACTGGGCTCAGGTGAACGACAAGGCCGCTGCGCCAGGCTCCGGCGAGCGTATGATCCGCGACCTCGGCAATTCGCTTGTCTTCCCAGACCCAGTGGCAACCTTCGGTAATTTCTATTGCCACCAGGGTGCTATCGTTGGCACGGGCGAATGGGAGAGCGAAGTTCTCAATGAGCAGTGCGACATTCTATTGACGTCGATGGATCCCGCTGTCCGTAAGGCCGCGTTCCGCCGCATGCTCGAAATCGCGGAGCGTGAGGACCCGGTCTACACCGTACTCCATGAGAACATCATGCTCTACGGCAAGCGCAAGGATATCAAGTGGGACTGGTCCAGCCTGTTCTCGATGGATTTCCGCGCAGGTAATCTCGAAATCGTCCAATAAGCAACACAGTTCCGGGGCCTTCGGGCCTCGGAACCCCGGTTTGCGGAGACTTCCTCTATGACAATGACAGCTGCCCCCGCAGAATCCCCGGTGTTCTCACTACGTAATCTCACGGTCGATTTTCGCCACGGCGAAGGTTTTGTCCGAGCCCTACACGGCATTGATCTCGATCTGGCGCGAGGGGAAACGCTCGGCATTGTGGGCGAGTCGGGCTGTGGCAAATCGATTACTTGGCTTGCGGCCCTCGGCCTATTGCGCGGTGGCGCAAAAGTCGGCGGTTCGGCCAAAGTCATGGGCCAGGAACTGGTTCACGCCTCTGACAAAACGCTCTCAAGCGTTCGCGGTGGGCGCGTCGCTATGATTTTTCAGGATCCTTCGAGCTCCCTCAATCCAGTTCACAGGATCGGCAAACAATTACTTGAAGCGCTTCGCTTACACCGTGGCCTCACCGGCGAAGCTGCACGTGCGGAGGCCGTTCGGCTACTCGACCGTGTCGGCATTTCAAATGCGCCACAGCGCATGCGAGAATATGCACATGAGATGTCCGGCGGTATGAACCAGCGCATCATGATCGCAATGGCGCTGGCCGGCGAACCTGAAGTGCTGATCGCCGACGAGGCGACAACCGCACTCGATACGACAATTCAGGCCCAAGTCCTCGCGCTGCTGCAGGAGATCCAGAAGGATACCGGAAGCGCGCTTGTTATCATCTCGCACGATCTCGGCGTTGTCGCTGAGATGACTGATCGCGTCGCAGTGATGTACTGCGGGCGGGTTATTGAAACCGGCGATCGCGATGAAATTTTCGACAATCCGCAGCATCCGTACACGCGCGGCTTGATGGCCGCAGTTCCTGATTTGACCGGCCCGAGGCAGCGATTGATTGCTATTCCGGGCACCGTTCCTGCGCCTGATCGCCTACCACCTGGCTGCTTCTTTTCTCCCCGCTGTGAGCGTGCGGCGTCCGAATGCAGGTCCGGCGCTATATCCATGCAGTCCATCGGCAAATCAGCGACCCATCATGCGGCTTGTGTCCGCCTAGAGGCGATCTCTCAAGGAGTGGCTTCATGACACTGCTCGAAGTTGAAAATATCAGCAGACACTACAAACTTCCGCCCGCCACGTTCCGGGGGGAAGCTCGCACCCTCAAAGCTGTCGATGGCGTAAGCTTTTCCATCAATAAAGGTGAAACGCTCGGCCTCGTAGGCGAATCCGGATGTGGCAAGTCGACCACGGGCCGGTTGGTGCTGGGGCATATCCCCCGTAGTGGCGGCACGGTCACATTTGATGGCCGCACCGTTGGCACCAAGCGCGATGCCCACTGGCGCGAAATGCGTCGTCATTTGCAGATGGTCTATCAAGATCCACTGGGCGCACTTGACCGCCGTTGGACGATCGCCAATCAGATCGGGGAGCCGCTCGATATCCATCAAAAGTCCATGCCTAAGGCGGAGCGCTCCGAGCGTGTAGCCAGCCTTATGGCCGATGTCGGTCTGCGTCCGGATCACGCGCAGCGTTTCCCTCACGAGCTCTCCGGTGGCCAACGGCAACGCGTCGTGATCGCTCGCGCCCTAGCGCTGGAGCCAGAGCTCATCGTGTTCGATGAGCCGGTATCGGCGCTTGACGTTTCCGTTCAAGCCCAAATGCTGAACCTTCTTGATGACTTGCGAACGCGGACCGGGTTTGCGTCGCTGTTCATCAGCCATGATCTCAAAGTTGTCCGGCATATCTCGGACCGGGTCGCCGTGATGTATCTCGGCGAGATCGTCGAGCAGGGCCCGTCGGAAACCATCTTCCGGGCGCCACAGCACCCTTACACCTTGGCTCTTGCTGCTGCGATACCTTCGGCAAAGCGCGCTGAGAAATCGACGCGAACGCTACTTACCGGTGCGCCGCCGAACCCAGTTAACAAGCCATCTGGCTGCACGTTCCATCCTCGCTGCCCAGTTGCGATGCCGATGTGCGCCCAGATTAAACCACCCATGATCACCGACGGCCAGCATAGCGTCGCCTGTCATCTCGTGAAGGGTGGAAACACAAACTCGGTGATTACGCCTTGAGGTACTTTCTCGTCCGTTTGCTGCGCGCTCTGGTCACCATTCTGGCTGTTGTGAGTATGTGCTTCATCGTCCTGCGATTGGCAGGTGACCCCTCGGTTGCCATGCTTGGTCCCGACGTAAGCGCTGCCGAAATAGCAGCCTTCCGGGAACGCTGGGGCCTCGATCAGCCCCTGCATATCCAATTTTTCCAGTTCATCTGGGCTGTGATGCATGGCGACCTCGGCTATTCGATGCGTGGAGGTGAGCCTGCGCTGTCCATGGTCTTGCGCCACGTCCCCCAGACATTGGCAATTACGGTGCCAGCTCTGTTGGTGTCGATCGCTATCGGCGTCCCTGCGGGCATTGCTGCCGCACTGTACCGCAATACTTGGTTTGACCGTCTGATCATTCTGGTTTCGATCGTAGGGTATACTGTTCCCAGCTTCGTGCTGGCCCTTGTCTTGGCATTAGTGTTCTCAGTGACCCTTCGGTGGTTTCCAACAGGTGGCTCCGGCACCTTGGCACACCTGGTGCTGCCGGTGGCCACCATCGGGCTCATCGGCGCCGCGGTCATTGCTCGCTATACGCGTTCAGCGATGCTTGAAGTCGACGGGCAGCCCTTCATTCGTACAGCGTCTGCCAAAGGACTTCGCCGTGGTGCGGTGGTTAGTCGTCACGCCCTGCCAAATGCTGCCGTGCCCATCGTCACCATTCTCGGCTTCATGGTCGGCTCCACAGTGACCGGAGCCGTCGTGGTCGAGACCGTATTTTCGTGGCCGGGCATCGGTCGGCTGCTTGTGACCTCGGTCGCGGCGCGCGATCTGGCAGTAGTTCAGGTGATTACACTGCTGGTGAGTGCAGCAATGGTCCTCTCAAATCTGGTCGTCGACATGCTCTATGGCTTTTTGGATCCGCGCATGCGCGCAAGTAAGGGTGTCGGCGAATGAACAGCCCCACAGACCTATCATCTGCGACCCAAAAGGCTTCAGGCAGCGTACTTACCGGTCGCGCACCCTTGCGCACCTTCCTTCGCAATTGGCCGCTGACGGTTCTGCTCTCGCTGGCATGGATGACTTTCGTCGTTTTAATCGTGGTGTTCCTGCCCCTGATCATCGGCGCTGACTTCCAAGCAATGGATCTCAAGAACCGCCTTTCGCCACCAGTTTTCTTCGGCGGCACTTGGCAACATGCGTTAGGCACAGACGAACTGGGGCGCGACGTTCTGGCTCGCCTACTTGCCTCGACCCAAACGTCGATGGCCCTTGCGCTGGCCGCGACCATATTGAGCACGGTCCTTGGCGTTGGCCTCGGTTTCCTCGCCAGCTACATGCGAGGCGTAGTTGAGCAGATCATTTTGATGTTCATCGACGCACAATCGGCCATCCCGTTCATGATCATCGCCCTAGCGGTGCTGGCATTCCTTGGCAATTCGCTGCTGCTGTTCACCATTCTGCTGGGCTTTTCCGGCTGGGCCAGCATTGCGCGCGTCACCCGTGGTCTCGCCATCTCGTTCAGTGAGCATGGTTTCGCCAACGCGGTAGGCGATCTGGGTGCATCGCCGTGGCGCATCTATATGCGACACATCCTGCCCAACATCGCCTCGACGCTGGTGGTTTCGCTGACGCTGAATTTCCCCGAGGTCATCTTGCTTGAGGCTGGCCTGTCCTTCCTCGGCTTAGGTATCCATCCTCCCATGACCTCGCTTGGTAGCATGGTGGGATATGCCCGCGATTATCTGCATACCGCGCCTTGGATTTTGCTGGCACCGGCTTTGGTGATCGTCGTCACAACCCTAAGCATGTCGCTGGTCGGAGACTGGCTGCGTGACCGTCTTGACCCAGCTCTCAGATAACAAACTCACCTCATCCATAGGGGCGGTTTTGCCCCGAAGATCGACCAAATAAAGGACCGTGCTTCAATGACTGCCTGCATCACTAGCGTTGGTTTCAACGCAGCTTCAACCGACGGTGAATTCACCAGCTATGAGCTGGAAATGCGCAACCTCGCCGAAATTGGCGCTGAAGTTGTAGAGATGTGTGTGACGTCCCTCGACCTCATCGCCAACGGTCGCATCATGCCAGAGCGTATGGCCCGCCTAGAGAAGGTCGCGCGCGACTACAAGTTCAAGTATACCGTGCATGGTCTGGTTTCGTCCGATTTCATGGATCCGGATACGCTTGATCGCCAGTTGAAGGTCGCCAAGGCTGTCGTAGAGATCTGTGATCGCATCGACGCTCGCGTGCTGGTGCAGCACAGCGGACGTGTTCGGGCCGACACTCCGCTCAACCGTGCCGGCGCGGACCAGCGCGAAGCTGACGCGTTCTACGAGCTCGCCGAGTTTGCAAAGCCTTACGGCGTTCGCATTGCCGTTGAAAACTGCTTCCTCACCAGCCAGGGCGAATATCGCCGGTTGCCGTCCGAGATCGCGGGGATGCTGCGCGAGATCAACCATCCTAACTTGGTTGGTACGCTCGACTTTGGCCACGCTTACATTGACTGCACCCATCGCGGACTCGACTTCATGACCGAACTTCGTGCCATGGCGCCGGTCACGGGCCATCTCCACGTTCACGACTCCTACGGCAATATGCGCGGCGCGACGCCGTTCTATTATCCGCAGGATGGCGTCGCTCTCGGTTTGGGTGACCTGCACCTGCCGCTCGGCTGGGGTGATATCAATTGGGAAGAGATTTTCTCGGAACTAACCTTCCTGCCCGATACAGCCCTGATGATGGAGGTCAGCAATCGGCGTTTTGGTGCTGAACAGCCGGCAAGCTTGGCGCGAGCCCGTCAGTTGCAGGCGCTGGTCAATAATCGGGTCTAACCCAATAGTGTCAAATGCGCCGGTTAGACCGGCGCGGTGAGGTTAAGAATTGCCCTTGTATCACGCGCTTTTGCAGCTTGGTGGCGCCATCATGATGCTGCTCTGGGCCATCCGCATGTTGCGCAGTGGTGTCGAGCGTGGGCACGGAGCATTGCTGTCGCGCCTCACCAATAACCCTAAGGGCGGATGGCCAACATCCGCCCTCACAGGGCTGCTGACCGCTGCCCTATTGCAAAGCTCCACTGCTGTTGCACTTCTCGTCTCAGCAATTGCAGCAACCGGAACACTGCCCTTGGCGTCTGCTCTTGCCATGGTGCTCGGGGCCGATGTCGGATCCGCATTGATCCTGCAAGTGCTTGCGACTGATCTGTCATGGCTTGCTGCTCTTTTGGGCTTGGTCGGCGGAGCCCTGTACCTAGGAGCCTCCAGCCGCAAATGGCGTCAGACTGGTCGGATTGGCCTGTCAATTGCACTGGTCATGATCTCCTTGGGGCTGATTGGGGACGCCACAGAGCCGCTCAGGGATGCACCCATGCTTGTTCCGGCGGTCCAATATCTCAACAGCGACGTACTGACGGCATTTGTAGTGGGTGCTGTTTTTACTTGGCTGGTCCATTCCAGCATCGCCTCGATCCTGCTTATCGCCACCTTCATGGGGCAGGGGATCATTCCATTTGAGTTGGCTGTCGTCTTGGTCTTTGGGGCCAATGTTGGCGGCGGCCTCATCGCCGTCGGGTTGACGCTGAAAGCTGATATTGCCGCCCGTCGCATTGCTTTGGGCAATTTCCTCTTCAAGTTGGTCTTTGCCGGAGCGGCTCTCGCCATCGTTTATCCATCAGGCTTTGCGGTCGTCGGCTGGTTCTCCAGTCCCACAGGCATCGTGCAGTTGCATCTGTTGTTCAACATCGCGATGCTGGTCCTCGGGCTGCCCTTGGTGGGCGTTGTTTCCGCAATGATCCAGCGACTGGTGCCGGATGCTCGCACCACCAATGCCGACGCTGGCGAAAATTCGCGTCTTGATCCGCGTCTGCTCCAAGACCCACGCAGCGCTGAAACTTGCGTAAAGCGCGAGATGTTGGCTATGGCACGTCATGTCGAGGAAATGCTCCATCCCGTTGCGGAACTGTTCAAGTACCCCGATCAAGAGAAGATCCAGAAGATCAAACAGCTTGAGAGCGAGGTGGACCGACGCCATACGGAGATTAAGCATTACCTCGCCCGCATCGTTTATGACGATGACCAGTCGGACAGGGCATGGCGTTGCTTTGCGCTTGCGGACTTTGCCGTGAACTTGGAATTTGCTGCAGATACGATCTCTGGACGCCTCGTAAAGTTGGCGCGCGCATATTCCCGCCAGCCAGATGTGTTTCGTGCCGCAGATTGGGACGAATTGTTCGAAATCCACCGGCGCGTGAGCGAGAACCTGCAATTATCGTTGAACGTCATGTTGAGCGAAGATCATTTGTCGGCGCAACGTTTGCTTGGCACCAAGGAGAAAATGGCCCTCGCCGAGCGCGCCAATGTCATCAACCACATCCAAAGGCTGCGGGCCGATGCCACTCAGACCAACCGGGCGGGTGACATCCACCTCGAAACCATGCGCGCCATGCGGCAAATCAATTCGATGGTTGCCAGCATCGCTCTACCGTTTGTCGATGACGCTCATCACGGACACCTACGGTTGGACCCCTAATTATTCTCCGGATGGCAAGATTGGATTTCGTCACGACAGAAGCGCGACGGGAGTTATTGCGATAGATCAACCTTGCACCGTACCTTTGCCCTTTACTGCGAAAGACGCTGAAGGTGAGGTCGGGCTTTGATCAGTGCGGCAGTGGTTCAACGGACGTTATCCGGCAACGTTGAGAATATGGTCCATGCGTTGTGTCTGGATGCAACAAGCTGGGTTAGGGGGCGACAAGCGCGGCAGTGGAACAACATTCACCAACGCTGTCTGAACAGTCCTCGCTAATTGTCGGGCGCTTGCAGTGGCACCGACTGTAAGCTGCAGGTGCTTTCGGGACATCTTTCTGTCTGATTATAGCTTTTCTCGGAGGGCCTCGTAAGGGGTTTTTCCGTTGAACGCGCCGTGCGGCCTGGCGAAGTTATAGAACCGTTCCCACTCGTTCAGTTTCGCCTCGAGATCAACATCGCCCTTGTAGCTGAGCAGCTGGTAGAACTCCTGTTGATCTGACCGGTGCGATC
>NZ_JABBDZ010000021.1:0-37149 GCF_012847305.1 Devosia sp. MC1541 | reverse complement strand
ATCTTCTGCGTGCCTCAGAACACGAAGCTTGCGCGCAATCTCACGTTGTTCCTGGTTCATGAATACCTCCTTAGCTCAACAAATGTCAGCTTATTGGAGATGTCCCGCGAGTACCGACATATCTACAGACGGCAAACGGCAGTGCCAATGGCCCTGCGCAGCGCAGTCACATCTTCTCCATTGATGGCAATTACGACATCAACGAGTGGCTGACCGTGGGCGCAAAATATGGCGCGCGTATCGGGGAAATCTCCGAAAACTGCGATCCATCGGGTTGGACACGCTCGTCCGCACACTTGGGCATTATTCGCGTGGACGCAGAAGTCGCCAAGGATTGGGATATCTTGCTTGAAGCTCGGGCTATGGCCCTGCCGGAGGCCAAGACGCTCGACCTCGGCGCCTTAGCGGCGGTCTACTATAGCGTTGATGACCATGTGAAGGTCGGCGTCGGCTACAATTTTGCTGGCTTCTCGGACGATCTGCGTGATTTGGAGCGCGATCACCAAGGCGTCTTCTTCAACATTATGGCGAAATACTAAACTCGCCCATCAAGTCGAACTCAGCTGGGCGGAGCCACACTCCGCCCAGTCAGCACGTTAGAGCGGCGCGACGGACATGCCCCTCTATCCAATAGTTCCCTATCAACATCCAACATGACTGAGCCCATCCCACGTGGTAGTGACAATCGTCGTTGCCATAGGATTGCGTTTGGGTTTGAGTGAGGGCGTGATGAGGGTTTTGGTTACGGGCAATGCCGGATTTATCGGCTATCACGTGGCGCGCCGACTTCTGGAGCGCGGCGATGCTGTTGTCGGTTTTGACGTCGTTAATGCCTACTACGACCCCAGCCTGAAAGAAGCGCGCCTTGCGCAGCTAGAGGCGCTGAGCACGCAACTCGGCGGTGATTATCGCTTTGTGCGGGGCGATCTGGCAGACCGCGCAGCGGTTGAAAGCCTGTTTGCCGACCAAAGGTTTGATCGCGTCATCCACTTAGCGGCACAGGCGGGTATTCGCTTTAGCCTTGAGGACCCGCACTCTTATGTGCAGTCGAACGTGGTTGGCTTTACCCATATTCTGGAGGCCTGCCGCCACCACAAGATTGGGCATTTAACCTATGCCTCCACGTCGTCTGTCTATGGCGGCAACGCCAAAATGCCATTCTCCGAACACGACGGGGCAGACCATCCGCTTCAGATCTATGCGGCCACCAAGCGCGCCAATGAGCTGATGGCGCACTCTTACGCGCATCTGTTTGGCCTCCCGACAACCGGTCTGCGGTTCTTCACCGTCTATGGCCCTTGGGGGCGGCCAGATATGGCGCTGTTCAAGTTCACCCGCAATATTCTGGCAGGCGAGCCCATCGACGTTTACAATTTTGGCAATCACACGCGCGATTTCACCTATATCGACGACATAGTCGAAGGCGTCATTCGCGCTTCCGATACACCCGCCCAAGCCAATCCCGATTGGCGCGCTGAGGATCCCGATCCGGCCAGTTCAAACGCGCCCTATCGGATTTTCAACATCGGCAATTCCGAGCCAGTAAAACTCGCGGCCTATATTGATGCGCTTGAAGCGGCGCTGGGTAAAAAGGCCATGCGGAACCTGCTGCCCCTGCAGTCTGGCGACATGGCGGACACGTCCTCCGACACCTCTGAGTTGACCAAGGCCACAGGCTACGCCCCACAAATGCCGGTGACTGAAGGCGTGGCCCGCTATGTAGAGTGGTATCGCGCCTTCTATCGCGTCTGAACCTCCCACAGCGCAGACGAAGAGCCCCGCCACAGTTGTGACGGGGTTCTCATGATCGGCAGTTACTTCATCGTCGGCATTTGAAACTCTGCGCCGTCCTTAATGCCGCTTGGCCAACGGGCGGTGACGGTCTTGGTGCGCGTCCAAAACTTGATCGAATCCATGCCGTGCTGATTGAGGTCGCCAAAGGCGCTCGCCTTCCAGCCACCAAAACTGTGGTAAGCCAGCGGCACCGGCACTGGCACGTTGATGCCGACCATGCCGATATTGACCCGTGCCGCAAAATCGCGCGCTGCATCACCGTCACGGGTGAAGATCGCCGTGCCATTGCCATAGGGATTGTCGACGACAAGCTGGAGCGCATCTTCATAGCTTGGGGAGCGGACGACGCTCAGCACAGGCCCAAAGATCTCTTCCTTATAAATGTTCATCTCGGGCGTGACGCGGTCAAACAGGGTCGGGCCGACGAAATAGCCATTTTCATAGCCCTGCAATGACAGGCCGCGACCATCGACGACGAGCTCTGCGCCTTGCTCGACACCGGAGGTGATCAACGACTTGATACGCTCCTGCGAGGCTTTGGTGATCACCGGGCCCATTTCGCTTGATGCGTCAGTGGCCGGACCAACTTTGAGCTTTTCGATCCGTGGCTTGAGCGCCTGGATAATGGCGTCGGCAGTACCGTCACCAACTGGAACGGCCACCGAAACAGCCATGCAGCGTTCGCCTGCCGAGCCGTAGCCTGCGCCCATCAGCGCATCTGCTGCCTTGTCCATGTCAGCGTCTGGCATTATGACCATGTGGTTCTTAGCGCCACCAAAGGCCTGCACGCGCTTACCATTGCTGGCCGCCGTGCCGTAGACATAGCGCGCGATGGGGGTGGAGCCGACAAAGCTAATCGCTTCAATCTTTTCATGCGCCAGAATGCCGTCCACGACAGACTTGCTACCATGCACGACGTTGAGAATGCCCTTAGGCATACCTGCTTCAATGGCGAGCTGCGCAAGACGCACTGGCACAGACGGGTCGCGTTCCGAAGGTTTAAGGATAAAGGCGTTGCCAGCGGCAATCGCCGGAGACAGCATCCAGAGCGGGATCATCGCCGGGAAATTGAACGGGGTAATGCCCGCGCCGATCCCCACCGGCTGGCGCATGGAATACATGTCGATGGCCGGGCCAGCGCCGTCTGTAAACTCACCCTTGAGGAGATGCGGTGCACCGGCAACGAACTCAGCCACTTCAAGGCCGCGCTGCACGTCACCCTTGGCGTCTTCAACCGTCTTGCCGTGCTCCGCGCTCAGCAGCTCTGCCAGCTCCTGCATATTCTGGTTGATCAGCGCCACATAATTGAAAAACACCCGAGCGCGGCGCTGCGGATTGGTTGCTGCCCACTTGCCTTGGGCTGCAGCAGCAGAAGCGACAGCGGCTTCCAGATCCGCTGGGGTCGCCAGTGCAACGCGGGCCTGCACTTCGCCGGTTGCCGGGTTGAAAACGTCCTGAAATTCGGTGCTGGTGCCTGTGGTTTCGACGCCGTCGATAAAGTGGCCAATAGTGCGCATGAGGCAGTTCCCTTGTTTTGTAGCCTAGTTGCCGCTACGAAGGGTGAATAGCAACGCCAAGTTTTCGGCATCCGTTGTGCAAAAATTGTAGTGCGAAATGAACTGGGACGACGTTCGTATCTTTCTGGCTGTGGCGCGCACGGGACAGATTTTGGGTGCAGCGCGCAGCTTGGGGCTCAATCACGCCACCGTCGCGCGTCGCCTGAGTGCGCTTGAAGATCAGCTCGGCAGCAAACTCTTCACCCGCAAAACCAATGGCTCCGAGCTTTCGAGCCATGGTGAACGCCTGCTCCCACACGCCGAGCGTATGGAAAGCGCCATGCTGGCGGCGCAAGAAGCAGCAGGCGCCGATAGCACGGTGGAGGGGACGGTGCGCGTTGGTGCGCCCGATGGTTTTGGTGTGGGTTTTCTCGCCCCCCGTTTGGGTGAATTGCTGCGCCGTCATCCGGGATTGCGCATTGAATTGGTGCCCGTGCCGCGCTCGTTCTCGCTCTCGCGCCGCGAGGCTGATGTGGCGGTAACGCTGGAGCAACCGCGCGAGGGGCGGTTGGTGGCGCGTCGCCTCACCAATTACTCTCTCGGGCTATATGCTTCCCCGACCTATCTGAGTGAATTTGGGGTGCCGCAAACGCTCGCGGATTTGGAACGCCATCAATTGGTCGGCTATGTCGACGATCTCTTGTTCACCTCATCGCTCGATTACACGGCGGAATATCTCAAGAGCTGGCGGTCAAGTCTGGCCGTTTCAACAGCAATCGGACAGACAGAGGCAGTGCGGGCCGGGGCAGGGATCGGCATCCTCCACGCCTTTATGGCGCATAACAGCGCCGATCTCGTGCCGGTTCTACCTCAGCACATTCTCAGCCGCGCCTATTGGACGGTAATGCACGAAGACCTGCGCAGCATTCGTCGTGTTGCGCTGGTCTCCGATTTTCTCAGCGAGATCGTGTCCCGCGATCGAAAGCTATTTACCCCTCACGCATAACCCAAGAACACCGCCGTATCGGGATCAATCGGAACGCCATGCTCGGCGCGGTGCGCGGCTTCCGCCCATTCCCGATCGCCCGGAGCCATAATTTGTCCCCCGCCTTCGCGCGCAGGCGCACCGCGCAGCGCCGATAGGTAAGTCAGCATGGCTTGGCCAAAAGCCTGCGCTCCAATGAACTTGGCCGGATCGATCACCATGACGAAATGGCCCATATTGCGGGGCGTACTAATATCTTCGCCGCCATACATGGGGATGAAATTGGGGTCGAGCGTCGTCCCGGTGAGAAGAGCGGAAAACAGTGTTGCGACCCCAGCGAGCCCAGCGCCCTTAAAGCCATAGCTCGCGCCGCCCAAGGGCAAAAGCATTTCCGCATCATGCGGATTGGTGGTTTCCACCCCGTTTTTATCCGCCGCAACACCGGGCGGCAGTGGTTCATCGAGTGAACGATGCAGCAGCACCCGGTTCATCGGAATGGACGATGTCGCCATGTCCAAAAACCACGGGCGCGCATTGGGTACAGGCGCGGCAAAGGCGAGCGGGTTTGTGCCGTGGAACCGTTGCGCGCCGTCGTAGAGCGCTACCATGGCGTCGGTATTGGTTGTCACAAAGGTCACAAAACCCTGCTCAGCACCGGCGATGGCATAGGCGCCCGTTGCACCAAGATGGGATGAGTGTTCAATCCCGACCCCCGCGACGCCATGCTCGCGGGCGATCTCGATCCCCGCCTTCACAGCCTCATAGGCCGAGTAGTGGCCCAAACCATTGTCGGCATCGAGGATTGCCGACGAACTAGCGGTGCGGCGCAGGGTGATGTTTGGCGCTTTGTTGATGCGCCCACCCGCCATCATCTTACAATAGTGCTCGGTAAGCCGAAAGCCGTGGCTATCAATGCCAATCATGGAGGCATGCAGCAGAGCGCGGGTTGTTGCATCCGCCGCTGCAGCAATAGCCCCTGCATCTACCAGTGCCTTGCGGACACGCGCTTCGACGTCTTTTGCTGCAACCAATATTTGCTTGTCGCTGTGCATGTTTCCCCCCGGCCAATCATCAGCAGTTTTCTGATGGTTACGCGCGCGTGCGGTGAGCGCAAGTCGGATTAGGGCGTTTTGGTCTGGCTTTGCGCACGGCGCATGTCGACAGTGCGGGTCAAGACGAATGCCAAGAGCCAAAGCGCAAACAGGCCAGTGCCCAGCATTAGCCCGTCAATCAGCACCGTATCGGTAATGCCTTCTTTCGAAAGCCAAGCCTTCACGGCCTGCAAGGCAATGCTCAGCACCGTGCCGGTGGCAAAGACTGCCAGCCCCTGCCGTCCCATAAGGCGCAACGGAGCGGCCAAACGCGAGGACGCAATCACGCGCATCTGCGGGATCGAGGCAAAAACATAAAACACCGCCAACGCATGCAAGAGACGCGGCAGGCTCAGGAAGGTCTTATCAAACCAGGTGATGTAGAAGGGCGCACCCATTTTGCTCATCGCGCTGAGCCCGGCCCGAAAGGCTTCGCCAGCCGGTGGATATTTCATGACCACAATAGTGGCGATCAGATAGGCCAAGGCCAGCACGAAAGCGACAGGATGGGCGGGAATGAACTGCTTGCCCTGCTTCATTGCCATGCCACTCAGCACCCCAATGACGAACAGCAATTGCCACGAGAACGGGTTGAAAAACCAGCCGCCGCTGTTAGGGAAGTTGGGCAGATTCAAGCGGAATTGACCGGCGATAACCCAGAGCAAGATCGAGCCCGCCAAAACCCAATAGGGGAACTTGCGTCCCAGTAAAATGATTGCCGGGGTAGACACAAGCAGCACAGCATAAAGGGGCAGAATATTGAGATAGCCGAGCTGGTGGGTCAGCAGCGGAATGCCGATCATCGTCGCCAGCGGATCGGCGAACAGCGCCTTGATGTTGTTCTTGGTCAGCAGCTCCGCCAAATCGAAATAGCGCGCTGCGAAGGCGACTATGGCAAGGCAGATGACAGTGATGCTCAGATGCACGAAATAGAGATGGCGCGCCCGCGCCCATGGGCGTGATACGGCCAACCACAGATTATTGCCGGGAGCGAATGCCGATGAATAAGCTAAGCCCGCCGCTAGGCCGGACATAAAGACGAAGGCCTCTGCTGCGTCCGAAAAGCCGAAGTTTCGATTGGTTACATATTCGTAGACTGTGCCAGGCACGTGATTGATGAAAATCATCACCAAGGCCAGCCCCCGAAAAAAGTCGAGGCGATGGTCGCGCTGTCCGGGGACGAGCCCGACAGGCGCTGGCTTGGTCGCGCCGAGATGTGACGAAACCGGCACGCCCCGCAGCAGTCGTTTATGCATTTTCAGCAGTCAGTTCGACCACCGCAGGCGCGACCGACACTGGTTGCGGCTTGCTCCACTGTTGCAGGATGCGCTTATTCTCCGCGATCACCGGCACCACTTGGCGCTCCGTGACAATGGAGAAAATGTTCTTCATCAGCGGGCTCGAAGCCGAATGAGAGGTCAGGCGAATAATCAGCGGCGCCAATACGGCCGGAACCGTTACGGGCAAGAGCCACAGCACAAACGCTGGCGCTTCGACCATCGTGAAACCGATGGTGATAACACCCACCAGCATGATCCACCAGCTCGCGCCGATAGCCGTTTTCATCGGAACCACTTGCGCGTCGCGCTCGGTTGCTGGCCAACCACCGTCGAGGCCGAGGAAAATCTGGATAACCGCACGGGTTTGAAACGCCAGCAGGATCGGCGCCATAATCGTCGAGATGACGATCTCACCCAAGGTCGAGAGCAAAACGCGCGCGGTGCCGCCAAACTGAGCATTGGTGCCGTCAAATGCGCCGCGTAATGCGATGGCTAGTTTTGGCAGAAGCAAAACCGCAGCAACGCCAACGCCCAAAATCCACGGCGCAAACTGCAAGCGTTCGCCCGGTGAGTCTGGATAGGCAGTTGCCAGAAGACTGGTGATCATTAGCGCCAGCCAGATCGGGGAGGCGAGGTAGGCCATAATGCCCTGCAACAGCGTGAAGCGGTTCCAAAACTTCAGTTTTGGTGCCGCGAGCACTTTGTGGTGCTGCAGATTGCCCTGACACCAGCGACGGTCGCGTTTGGCGTATTCAATTAGGTTTTCCGGGCCATGTTCGTAAGAGCCGGGAATGGCCGGATCCATACGGACTTTCCAGCCACCACGCGACAGCAATGCCGCCTCGACATAGTCGTGGCTTAGGATATGCCCGCCCCAAGGTGGACGGCCAGACAACACCGGTAGGCCGCAGCATTGCGCAAAGGCACGGACACGCACGATGGCATTGTGGCCCCAATAAGGACCCTCATCGCCCTGCGCCAAAGCCGCGCCACGAGCAAAGAAGGGCGATAGATAGGCGGCGGAGAACGCCATCATGCGGCCAAAGAGGCTGTCGGCATTGATCACGGTCGGCACGGTCTGCAACAGACCCAAGCGCGGATCATTGTCCATGCGCTCGGCCAGCGCGATCAGCGTCTTGCCTTCCATCAGACTGTCCGCATCCAGGATCACAGCATAATCATATGCCGCGCCAGAATTGCGCACAAAGTCTTCGATATTGCCCGCTTTGCGGCCCGTATTGCGCTCGCGGCGGCGATAGAAAATGCGCGCTTCCGCTTCTGGCTCGCGCGTCAACAGCTCGAACGCATCGATCTCTTGGGCCGCGACCTCAAGATTGGTCGTGTCCGAGAGGATTGCAAAGTCAAAACGGCTGGCGACGCCGAGCGCCACGATCTCGCGGTTCATCGCCGCAATACGCGCGAAGGTCTCGACCGGGTCCTCATTGTAAATGGGAATGAGAACCACGGTTTTGCCGGTTGGCAGCGTTGGCACGCAGGTGATCATGGTTTTGGACGCAAACGCGCCAATTACGCCGACGAGCCCACCAAACACCAACCAGAATGTGGCGATAAACAGCAAGCCGGCGCGCAAAAAGTCGAGCCAGTTTGGTTCGTCACCACCAATGATGTGCAGGAACGCCCAACCTGCGGCAATGGCCGAAACACTGGCGATAACCAGTGAGAAAGCGCGCATAATAGCGGCTCGGCGCGACGCCTGCATTCCAGCCATTAGATTGTCCACCTATCAGCCGCGCTGCCGACCGAGAAACAGGTCAACCAGAACATTGACCAGAGAGCGATCGCGTTCGAGGCGCTGCTTAGGCATCGCCATGGGGGCATCGGGCAGGCCGAAATTTGAAGAAAAAGCGTGTCGTTTCATTCTATTCCTCGCCACTGGTAGATCCACGTTTCCGTAATCGGCTCATTTCCGAGCGCTATGCTGGCTTTAAGCTCGATCAGCGGTTGGTCCGCGGTGTCGATGTCTATGACAAGACGCCAATGTTCATTGGCATCGATGCGAGAAAAAGTAGTCGAAACTATGCTCCCCGCTGAGTTCGTAACCAGAACGTTAAATTCCGTGTCTGGTTCCAGATCGGGAAGGCGACCGCCTGCGAAGTCGATCACAAATTTCCTAAGGGCCGTCGCGTTTTCAACGCCAGAAACACCGCCCATGCCTGCGCGCGTCTCCGCGACATAGGCCAGAGTGGAGTGCTTTTCGGCGTTCAGATCACCCCAAGTGAGGCGATAGCTAAACTCGCGCGAGCTTCCGGCGGTAATGGCGCCAGCGGGTATCCAGAAGGCGCCAATATTGTCGTCCGCTTCATAGCGAGCGGGGATCTCGATCAGGCGAATAGTGCCTTCGCCCCAATTGCTGATGGGCTCAACCTTGAGCGAAGGGCGGCGCTCATAATGGGCGCCAGCATCTTGATAGGTCTCAAAGTCACGACCGCGCTGATAGAGGCCAAAGGAGCGAATGGCCTTGTCCGCGAGATAGGTATTACCCAGAGTTTTGGTGTTGTTCAGCGGCCGCCAGATGACCGTGCCATCGGAAGGTTCAACCAATAGGCCGGTGCTGTCATGGACCTGCGGGCGATAGTCATCAAAGCTGATGTGGTTGGCCGCGCCAAACAAGAACATCGATGTTAAAGGCGCAATGCCCAACTCGGCAATATCGGCGCGGAAGTAGAGCCGCGCGGTCACTTCCATCACGGTCTCTTGCCGATTTTCGCCCGCGGGGCGGATGATAAAGCGATAAGCTCCGGCAACGCTTTGGCTTTCGAGGGCCGCGTATATGGTGATGCTGTCCGAGTTCTGCGGGCGTTCGAGAAAGAACTCGCTAAAGCGCGGAAATTCCTCTGGTCCATCGCGCCAGGAATTGATCAGCAAGCCACGGGCACTCAAGCCATAGATATTGTCGCGGCCGAGGGCGCGGAAATAGCTCGCACCCAAGAAAGAGACCAGCTCGTCGGCGCGGTCCGGATCATTAATCGGATGATTGAGCCGGAAGCCTGCTACGCCCGGGAACTCAGCAGTCTCGGCTTGGCTCTTCTGGTCTTCGTCAAAATAGAAGTTGAAGTCCGCGCCGGTAAAATTCATTGGGCGCGCTTGCCCGTCATTCACCTCGAAAAGGCTCACCGTCTCTTTAAACAGCCAGCCCGGCGGGAAGACATGGACCTGATAGCCATGGTCTTGCTCGGCCCAAACAGCGCGTTTGGTATTAAACTGCACGCGACGATGACCATCATAATCCAGCCCTTCATAAAAGGCGGATGAGATCAGCTTTGGTGGCGCATAGGGTGCAGCGGCCACATCGCGCATGCGTGCAGAGAAACTGTCATAATTAAATGCGAAGCTATCCGTCCCTTCTGCAGCAGCAGCGGGAGTGAGGCTTGTGGATGATAGCAAAACAGCGGAGGCGATCACCCCTTTGAGGACGGAGCGTCGTGAAATTGTGTGGGGCGTTTGAATCTTCATCTTCGGCGCGGTCGGCGTCTGCCCGTTATCCATCAATTAAAAGGAACGTCGCCAAGGCCATAAAGTTGAGTCATGGGTGTTATGCGTAAAACGCATGGCCCATGGCGCGCCGTTGCGACCAAAACTGGGGTCGTGTAACGCGCTTGATTTGGGGCGAAATGATGGTGCAGCAACGCAGTTAACGCGTGATTTTTTACGGGTCGTTGTCTGTATCGAGCGTGATGCAGTGGCTGTGCGGCCAAAGTTGTGCACACCTAGAATGTTTGATGATGCAACCGAAAAGCCCGCCGACGATTTACCCGCAATAATCGATGGTAGGCCTATGAGAACTAACGGTAAGCGCATCCTGATTGTTGAGGATGATCAAACACTAGCAATCACTCTAAGAGATGCCTTCCGGGCAGAGGGAGCAGTGGTCCTTGGGCCTGCTCCGACAGTATTCTATGCCAGACATCTGATCGGACGGCGCGGGATAGACTGTGCGGTTATCAGTTCCGATCTTCCCGGTGATGAGGGCGAGCATTTTGTCACCCAGTTGGCGTCTTCTGGCACGCCGATCATAACACTCTCGCGCCATGCAAACGCGCATGCCCGCGCCCAAAAAGCCTTCGTGCGCCCGGTGGAAGCCAGCACTGTGGTTGATTCTGTTGCGGCGCTCCTCACAGTGTACCCAGACGATAACAACCTATTGAGCTCAAGAGTGAGCGGGCCGTGAAGGCTTTGGGGTTAGACGACAACCCGCATATGCGGGTTGTGCGTATCTGGACCGAGGCTATGCGGCGCCAAGCCGATGAGCAAACGCAGGAATTCCTGTGAGATAGGCGGGGGAAAACCCGCCAACCGCTTTCAATCCGCCAATATCAGTGAGTGCCACGCGCGATCCTTGCGTTGAGATCAATTTGCGTCGTCGCAATTCTTGCAGTGTCCGGTTCACATGCACGGCGGACAAGCCAAGATAGTGCCCCAGCTCTGCTTGGGTCAGGCTGAAGGTGAACTGGTGGTTCTCTGACAGGCCCATGCGCCCGAGGCGATAGTCGATCTCGCAGAGGAAATGCGCCATCCGCTCGAGCGCGCTGCGGCAGCCGAGCGACAACACCAGTTCCTCGGTCATCGCATTATCAATTGTTAAGTGTGCGAGAAGCGCTGAGAGGATCCGGGGGCGTAGCTCTATCAGCGCCGTCAGTCGGTCGAGGTCTGTGGTCAACACCGTCGAGCGCACCATCGCCACCTGTGTTGTCATCGGCTTGAGGCCGGTGACAAGGCTATAATTACACACATCTCCGGGCAGGATCATGCCCAACAGCTGCCGACGCCCTTCCGGGGTGCGGTTCTCGCGGCAAAGAATGCCCGCTGCGACAATGCTAAAGGACTGATTGTCTTCAAACCTGTCGTGAGGGGCAAGACTCTGCTTGCTCCACGGCAGTTGCGCTAAAGCCAGAGTATCAGTGCGGTCCAAAAGGCCGGTGCTGGTAAAACGACGAAAGAGCGGGGGATCTTTCGGGCGGGTGTTAATCTCAGAGGCGGAGAGCCCCATCATGCTAATCCTTCCGGGACTTTCGCGTGTTGATCCAGTCCCTGATTGTCTAAGTGGCAAGGCCTAACGAGCGATCACATGCTGCGTTGGCGTGAGGGTCCTGCGCTACTGGCCCATCCCTTCCCAAGGGGCTGGTGAGGCAGGTGCTTTAAAAGTGGGCGTGCAGGTGTGCGATGTCAGTTGTGGGAGCGATCCGCAGGCCGCGCGGTTCCGCGCCACAGACGCTGCAAAGCGTTCCGCATCGTGGCAGAAGTTGGCGACATCTTGCGCCAAGCCGTCTCGGTGGGAGGGTAAACGCAGTACCATGCTCTCACTTTCGCTTGTTGTTTCAGCGCCAATGCGCTGAGAAACAACGGCAATCAGTGGGAGTAGTTCCTGCTGTTTGGGTAGATTAAGTCATCGCGCGCCAAGTTGAATTGGCGCGCTGGCTTAAGTGTCTGACAGGGTGGAAATTGGAATTTCTACCAGGATTGGATGCGTATAACTTTTACCACGAGAACGCGGGGCCGTTTGTTCTTGCGCCGAGCAGGAACACGTCGGACATCAGGCGCAGCGGGGCCGCGTCGACATCGCTTTCGTGCTGATCCAACAGATCAGCAAAGCGATCATAAATTCCGGCATACTCAGCGTCGCCATGCTCCAAGATCAACTGGCCATTGACGATCAATCGTCGCCCGCCGCCTTCAAGCTTGATGTCATTGCCAGTGCCAGTAACGACATGGACCGTCCAAATCTCACCGCTCTCTTCGAGCCAATTGAACCCAGCGCTCAGCGCAGGCTTGTGCGCTTGGCCCGATTTGAAGCCGATTTCAACATCGACAGGGGTCATCTTATTGGCCGGGAAGGTGAGGTTGGCGCTCTCGACGAACACGGGGAAGGGCATGATCTTGGTGAAAATCGAAAAGGCATTGATGCCCGGATCGCAGACACCAAACCCGCCTGGCTCCCAAACCCAATCCTGACCAGGGTGCCACTTGCGCACGCTTTCGCGCCAATCGATGCGCACGGACTTTACGCCCTGCTCCGCCAACAGCGCTTTGGTCCGATCAACGGCAGCATTGTATTGGCTGTGCCAGGTTTGAAACAACACGCGATCGAGCCGCTTAGCGTGGGCGATGAGATCATCAAGCTCGGAAATCGTCGTGGTCGGCGGCTTTTCCATCATCACGTCTTTGCCCGCGTCGAGCGCTTCGCGCACCAGCGTGTGGCGAACGCCCGGTGGCGTGCAAATCGAGACCAGGCCAATTTCGGGCATGGCGGCATAGAGCTCGGCTGCCGTGCGGAACACCGGCAATCCGTTATGGGAAACGCCGCGTGAGGATACGGTTGCGGCAAGTTCAAAGTCTTCGGATGCGTCGATCACCGGCAAATGCTGATCGATTGCAATCTTCCCCACACCGATAACGGCGATCTTGCGCTTGCCCATAATGAAACTCCTCTCAGCAGCGCTGGCTATAGAGCAGAGGTCCGCACACCCTGCCAAGCAAAAATCAGCAAAAGTATGATTTTCTTTGCCTATCGAATAAGGATGGCGCGGAAATCATTCACATTGGTGCCCGTTGGCCCGGTGACGAACAAATCGCCTATGGCTTCAAAGGCCGTATAGGCGTCGTTATTGGCGAGATAGGCCAGAGGATCGATGCCCGCCGCGCGCATGCGGCTGGCGCTGGTTCCGTCGACAAATGCCCCGGCATTGTCCTCGGAGCCGTCGATACCGTCCGTATCCGCCGCCAAGGCCGTGACGCCTGCAACGCCATCAAGTTCAATCGCCAGCGAGAGCAGGAACTCGCCATTCCGTCCGCCGCGGCCCTTGCCGCGCAGAGTGACAGTAGTCTCCCCGCCGGAGAGCAAAATCACCGGCTTATTAAATGGCCGATTGCGCACCGCGACTTCTTTGGCCAGTGCTGCATGAACCCGCGCCACCTCGCGCGCCTCACCTTCAATGGCGTCGGACAAAATTGCGCTTTCTACCCCGCGCTGTCGCGCCAATGCCGCCGCAGCCTCAAGTGATAATGCGGCAGACGCAATGGTAGCGCTGGTGTTGCGCGCAAAAACTGCCTCGTCCGGTTGTGGTGCTAGATTCTCGTCCGACGCCAAAAGCGTTGTCGCTGCCGCCGGGAGGTCGAGCCGATACAGCTCCACGAGCCGACGCGCATCGGCGCGGGTGCCTTTGAGGGGGAGCGTCGGCCCTGAGGCAACGAGCGCCGGATCATCACCCGGCACATCCGAGACGACAAGCGTGACCACTTTTGCTGGATAGGCTGCCTGTGCAAGTCGCCCGCCTTTTATGGTCGAGAACTGATTGCGCACCAAATTCATCACCCCGATCGGCGCCCCTGATGCCAGCAGCTGCCGATTGATTTCTTGCTCGTCTTCAAAGCTCAGCCCCTCCGCTGGGGCCGGGAGGAGCGAGGAACCGCCGCCGGAAATCAGCGCGATCACCAAATCATCCGCGCTCAGGCCAGCCACCATATCGACAATCCGCTTGGCCGCTGCGAGCCCTGCTGCATCCGGCACGGGATGCGCCGCCTCAACAATCTCGATGCGTTCACAGGCTTGCCCATAGCCATAACGGGTCACCACCAAACCTTCGATTGGTCCCGTCCAAGCCTTCTCCAGCGCTGCCGCCATTTGCGCTGAAGCCTTTCCGGCCCCAATCACCAAAGTGCGCCCCTTGGGCTGAGCGGGCAAAAAGCGGGTCACCGCCAGTTCCGGCTGCGCTTTGGCGACAGCCTCATCGAACAGGGCGTTAAGCAAGGCACGGTGCATGGGGGATAACTTTTTAAATCGAAGGACAGAAGGGAAAGTGTTGGTCGAATACTGCGCGAAATATTCGACCAGTGCATTCGACTTGTCAAAGCCCGGTCACATAGGTGCAATATTGCGCCGCAAGGAGTTTCGATGGCGCAAAGATTCGCACTGTATTACGCCCCGGCCGTGACCTCCCCGCTGTGGGAGCGTGCTGCGATTTGGTTAGGGCGCGATGCCGCCAATGGCAGTCTCTATGATGGCGCAGTGGCAGGTATCCCGCGCGATCGCCTTCTCAACGTCACCCAATCTGCCGGTCGATATGGGTTTCACGCCACCATCAAAGCGCCTATGGCTTTGGCCGAAGGTAAAAGCGAAACGCAACTGCGCGACGCTCTGGCCGCGTTTTGCGACAACCGGGAGGCCATTGATCTTGGACCTCTCAGGGTCTCAAACCATTTTGGCGTTTTGGCTCTAACGCCGGTCAATCCGACCGCTGCTCAGGAATTCGCTGCGGAACTGGTTGAGCATTTCGAGCCCTTTCGCGCGCCGCTGACCGCGCGCGACAGAGCGCGCCGCCTACCGGGTCTTTCGCCAGTCCATGTCGAACTGCTTGATCGCTATGGCTATCCCCATGTGCTCGATCAATTCAAATTCCACATGACCCTGAGCGACCGCCTCCCGTCCGATGAGCTTGAGGAAATGGCGGTGGCGGCGGAACAATGGTTCGCTCCTGTGCTGGCCACCCCTATGCGGCTCGACCGCATGTCGATCTTTATTGAGCCCGATAATGGCCTAGCCTTCCGGCGTCATACCGATTGCGAGTTCACCGGCTGATGGTGTCTCGCGCCTCAACCAACAGCGGAGGGAAACACCCTTGAACCATCGTCCTCCCGGCGTTTTGGTGCTTGTCATTGGGCCGTCGGGCGTTGGTAAAGACACGCTCATTGCTGGCGCACGCAAAGCGCTGAAGGAAGATCGGCGCTTTAGCTTTGTGCGCCGTGTTGTGTCTCGGCCAGCGGACGCTGAGCGCGACGACTACACCGGCATGGATCCCGAGGATTTCTACGCTGCCGAACAAGCGGGCCGTTTCGCCCTCACATGGCCTGCTCATGATCTGAGCTACGGCCTCCCCATCAGCGTTGACACAGACCTTGCCTTGGGGCGCGTCGTCGTGTGCTCGATTTCCCGCCACGCGGTGCCGCAGGCCATTGCGCGGTATCCCATGTGCCGAATTGTGCAAATTTCTGCGGAGATATCACTGCGCGCTGACCGGCTCGCCAAGCAGGGTCGTGAACATCGCGATCAAATCGTGGCGCGTCTCGCTCGCGTTGGCACGCGCTTACCGGCTGATGTCACGCCAATTGTCATTGATAATTCAAATTCTATCAGTATCGGCATCCACGCGTTTCTCATGTCACTCCGCCAAATCGCCGGCGAGTGAACCTATCGCGCTGTCTTGCGTTAACCGGGCTGGTTTGGACAAGGAGTCTGCGGTGTCCCGGAACGGCCTATATTTTCTCGTTGCGCTTTTGCTTATCGCCTTGGTTGGCTTTGGAATTTACACCTACCAACAAGAGCAAGCCCGTCCAGGTATCGAGGTTCGCGTTGATGAACAGGGGATTTCGATCGATGGAAACGGCTAACCCACGTTACGACGACCGCCATGAAATGATTGCATCGGCAATCGATACCGAAATTGATCGGCAGGCGAAGTCGGGTGCTAACCGCATAGACGTCAACGCACTGGCAGAAGCGGTTGAAGACGCGATTGCGCCCACCAAGCCGAGCTTGGACGGCAAATCGCCCGGCGAACTCAACGCAACGAACGACGATTGATCTAGTAATGCCGAATGCTCATTGAGCCGGTGGCCAAGCCACCGGCCTTTATGCGTTCAGGCCTTCACTCACAGCCTTAACCGCCGCGCTACGTGCCAATTCGACCGTTGGGAACAAATGCCCATCGATAGCGAAGGCGGGTAGCTTCACCGCGACAAACTTGAAGCCTTCTGAAACCGGCACGACAACGCCCTGCGGTTCACCAGAAACCTCTATAACGATTGGCTTGAGCCGAACGGCTCTTGAAAGACTATTTTCCTGCATTGTGGAATCTCCACCTGCGTGCCGTTTCCCCGGCGCATGATCAAAAGATCTGCACCAAGACAAGCTACGCGGGTTCTATCGAAGGTTTGAGACGAGTGTGTGACGGATGATCACATTCGTTTCGAGCGACAGGACCCTTGCCAGCGTTTGGCTACATGTTTGCAGGTTACTACGGTCGTAAACACGGCGCGGATAGTGAAGGTCATCGATGTCGGCATCGTCGTTCCTCTCCTAGCGAGTGTTGGACACGGCTATCGTCCGCTAATGCGGCGCAGTGAAGGCAATTTAGGCTAGGCCTATTAATTTTCCTAGTACTGCTTTGTGCGGATATGGCCAAAAACATAAAAAACCATACCAAAGCAATGAGATTACTGAGGGATTCGGCCTCAACAACGCGTCAGCTCCATCAGATTGCTTGCGCGCTTGGTCACAATCTGGTGTTCTCAGCGTCCGCCGCAATGTCCATTGCTGTTCGACCATTAAGAGGTTCATTTCGTGTCAGATGACGACCAAGCGCCAGTTGCTCGCAGCAAGCGCGGCGTGAAGCCCAGCGGCAAACCGACACTCAAAACCATCGCCGAAATGACTGGCCTGGCCGTCACCACCATTTCGCGGGCGCTCAACAATGCCCCAGAGTTGGCGCAGGATACGCGCGAGCGCGTGCAAAAAATTGCTGCCGAAATTGGCTATCTGCCAGACCGGGCAGCACTTCGTTTGAAGACGGGGCGTACCAATGTCGTCGCGCTGATTTTGGAGCCGGAAGAGACCATTTATGGTTTCGGCACAAACTTGGTTTCAGGCATTACTGAAGCCTTGCGCGACACGCCCTATCATCTCGTCATCACGCCTTTATTCCGCAATGTCGATCCGATCGTTCCGGTGCAGCATATCGTGCGCAACCGTATGGCCGACGGGGTGATCTTTTCGCGGGCAGAGCCCAACGATGAGCGCATTCGCTACCTAATGGAGGAGAACTTCCCCTTTGCCGTCCACGGCCGCAGCGCCTTTTCCGAGCCTCACCCCTTCGTCGATTTCGACAACGAGGCCTATGCCTATCACGCCACCAAGCGCTTGGCGGCGAAGGGCTGTAAAAAGGTGTCGATCGTCCTTCCAGACAGTGCGCTGACCTATACTGAACACCTTAAATCCGGTGTTCTGCGCGGCGCTCAAGAAGCCGGTATCGAGGCTGAGTTCGCGGCTGACGTGAACCTGAGCAGTCATTCCGATGCCATGCGCAGCTATATTATCAAGCGTGCGCAGCGCCCGAACCCACCCGATGGCTATGTTTGCGCTTCTGAGCTCTCAGCGCTTGCCATTATTGGTGGATTGACCGACGCCGGCCACACGCTTGGCGATGACGTTCACGTCGTCACCAAGCAGTCCTCATTCATGTTTATGCAGTTCCAGCCGCAGGCCGAAACCGTGCCGGAGGACTTTGTCCACGCCGGTCGCGAGCTCGGTCAGATCCTCCTGCGCCGTATCAACGGGGAGCAGGAGAACCTGACGCATCTGCAAGAGCTGCGTATTCCCTGGCTTTAGCCTTCGATTTCCTCGCGCAGCATTTCAAGCTCCAGCCATTGCTCTTCGGCCTTGGCCTTCTTGGTTTCCAGCGCTGCTAGGGCGTTGGTCTGGCTGGCAAAGCCGTTTGGGTCGCGCACGTAGAAATTGGCGTCAGCGAGCTTCGCATTGACTGCTTTGATCTCAGCGTCGAGCTTTTCGATATCCTTGGGCAAGGATTCGAGCGCGTGCTTTTCCTTAAAGCTCATCTTGCGCTTGGCGGGCTGGGCAGCTGCGGCTGCGGCTTCAGCCTTGCGCTTTTCGGCCTTGGACGCTTTTTCGACGACGCGGGCTGAAACCCCTGCGCCGCGCTGACTGACCATGTCCGAATAGCCACCGGCATATTCAGTCCAGTCGCCGTTACCCTCGGCCATAATGACGGAGGTGGCGACGCGATCGAGGAAGTCACGGTCGTGGCTCACAACCACCACGGTCCCGGCATAGTCCGAAACCATTTCTTCTAAGAGATCGAGCGTTTCGAGATCGAGATCGTTGGTCGGTTCGTCGAGCACGAGGAAGTTTGAGGGCAGGGACAACGCACGGGCTAGGGCAACGCGGGCGCGTTCGCCACCCGAGAGCTTGCCGATTGGCGTATTGGCCTGTTCCGGGGTGAACAGAAAGTCTTTCATATAGCCAACCACGTGCTTGGGTTCGCCATTGATATGGATGGTGTCGCTGCCGCCGCCGGTCAGCGCATCGCGCAGACGCGTTTCGGGCTCGAGCTTGGCGCGGCCCTGATCGAGCATTGCCAGCTCAATGGCGGAGCCAAGTTTGATCGTGCCGGTATCAGGCTCAAGCAAGCCGGTCAGCATTTTGATCAGCGTCGTCTTGCCCGCGCCATTCGGCCCAACAATACCCACGCGATCACCACGCAGAACGCGTGTCGAGAACTCTCGCACTACCGTGCGCTCGCCAAAGCTCTTGCTCACCATGTCGGCTTCGGCAACCAAAGCGCCAGAGGTGCGGCCTTCGCTCACGGCCAGGGTCACGCTGCCCTGCACCTTGCGCTGATCGCGACGATCCTGACGCAGGCCGGAGAGGCGTTCAAGGCGACCCACATTGCGCTTGCGGCGCGCCGTCACGCCATAGCGCAGCCAATGCTCTTCGCGGACAATCTGGCGGTCGAGCTTGTGACGCTCTTTTTCTTCGTTTTCGAGCACTTCGTCGCGCCAGCCTTCAAAGGCCGAAAAGCCCTTTTCAATGCGGCGCGTGAGACCACGGTCAAGCCAAACAGTGGAGCGGGTGAGGTCCGAAAGGAAACGACGGTCGTGGCTGATCAAGACGAGGGCCGAGCGCATTGAGCTCAACTCATCCTGCAGCCATTCGATCACTGGCAGGTCCAAATGGTTGGTTGGTTCGTCCAGCAGCAGCACATCGGGCTGGGGTGCCAAGACGCGCGCAAGCGCGGCGCGACGGCCTTCGCCCCCGGACAGCGTGCTGGGGTCTTCTTGGCCGGTCATGCCGAGCGCATCGAGCAAATATTGCGCGCGATAGGAATCATCGCCCGGCGCAAGACCAGCTTCAACATAAGCCAGCGTCGTCGCATAACCTTTGAGGTCCGGCTCCTGCGCCAAATAGCGAATGGTGGCGCTTGGCTCTGCAAAGCGCTTGCCGCCGTCGTGCTGAATAAGACCCGCTGCGATTTTCAAGAGTGTCGACTTGCCCGAACCATTGCGGCCGACAAGCGCGATCCTCTGGCCTGGGGACACAATCAGCTCTGCACTTTCTAGCAGTTGCGTACCGCCAAAAGTGAGGGAGATGTCCTGAAGCGAGAGAAGGGGAGGCTGGGCCATTGTGTCGTCCGGTATTGTTCAATCGCGCATAGACCACAGGGCCGATGGCTAATCAATCACGCTAAAAAGGAAAAGGCCGGTCAGGACGTTGAGGATCCTAACCGGCCGGGGAGACGGCAGCAGCAAGCCCCGTCATTTTGGCGCTGCCCCAAGGCCCCAAGGGGAGCGCCATGCCCCCAATCAACCATGCATAAACATGATTGTCAAACTCATATTTGATTTTCAGATCATTCCGCCGGAATAGCGTTGACGATTTCGCCGTCTTCCGTGGCGTTCACAGCCTCTGTCGTTGAAAGGCCAAGTCGTTCGCGAATAGAGCGTTTACGCGCTGCCAGGTTGGCGATTGTGTGCTTGTCCAAAACGTCAAAGAAGGCGCCAAGGGCTTCCCGCAATGCGCCATTGAGATCGCATTCGCCGATCAGCGGGCAATCCGCGCCTTCCTCGAAGCATTCCGCCAGTGCGAAATTTTCTTCGGTCAGACGAATGGTCTGCAGCAGGGTGATTTGATCCGCTGGTTTGCCCAGCTTAATGCCGCCGTGACGACCGCGCACGGTCTGCAGCAGTCCTGCTTCGACCAATGGCTTGATCAGTTTGAACAGGAACAGCTCAGAAATTCCATATGCACGAGCTATTTCTGCAACCCTACTGAGGCCTGGCTCGTTAACCGCACAGTAAACGAGTGTGCGAATGGCGTAGTTGGATTGGCGGGTAAGTCTCACGGATGGTCTTCCTTAGGGTCTACCTCTGGCGTCGAGGTGTAACACTCCACCCAGATTATAACCATTCTAAGAAATGTCAACATTTGTTGAGCGGGTTCGTCAGGATAAAAAACCACTGATAGGGCTTTTTTAACGCAACCAAAATGCCGTCACGCACGTTTATATTCGTAACAGGAACTTAAATGCCGTAGGAGGTATGAGTGGAAAAGACGGTTACGCGAGCTCTGCTCAGCGATCGCGCTGTCCAAGCAACGGGTTGCTCTCGTCAGGACGCCAGCACTTTGGTTGATCGCCTTCTTGAAATCGTGGGTGAAGAGCTCAGCATTGGCGAGACCGTCAAGTTGACCGGCTTCGGTACGCTGCAGGTGCGTTCGCGTGCCGAGCGCGTTGGTCGCAATCCGCGCACAGGGGTTGAGCATCCAATTGCTCCCCACCAGACAGTCGTGTTTATTCCGAGCGCGCGCTTGCGCGACGCGTTGGATGATCTTGCCGGTGAGAAATCCTAACTCTTAGAAATATCGTCTATAGAGAGCCAGTTCAGCGGCGCCTATTGCGGAAGCAAGGGCGCCGTTTTTGCCTGCGCTGACGCGCGGCGGTACAAAGCGACGAACCGGCAGGCTCTCGAGACATGTTTGTACCTCGGTTGCCAGTCTCTGGCTCAGTTCGCGGCTGAGTGAGCTATCAATGATCACCAAAGGCGTTTCCAACACGGTCACCGTGTTGAAGATGACGCTCGCCATGGCGCGCGCGCTGGCGGCGATCCAGGTGTTGAGCTGCTCTTCATATCCTTCACCGGTCCACTCAGGCGGGAAGGGTGCAAAAATCTCATTGCCACCAATGGTTTTGCGCAAAGCCAGAAGCGAGGCGGTATAGTGGGCCTCAAGTGGTCCGCCGCCTTCTGGATGCACGAGCATCGAGCCTAAATCGGCACCATGTCCCGTCGGGCCTTCCCAAAGTTCGCCATCCCCGACAATGCCGGCGGCGAGAAAGTCGCTGGCGAGCAGGTAGACAATGCTGGCCGGGCGTGGCGTCGACAGCGCGATCAGTTCGCTCCAGCACGCAGCATTGCCGTCATTAAAGACCGTTATGTCCAAAGGGGTTTTGCGCGCCAGCTCAGCCTTGGGGTTGATCTCGCGCCAGAGCGCGATTTGCTCTTCCGGTGCATAAAGCTCGCTCATCCCCCCACCCAAATCGGCGGGGATCGCGAGGCCAACATCGAGCACTTTCTTTCGCCGTTGCGGCGGCAGCGCCCCGAGGGTTTCCTCAATGCGCTCGCCAATCCAATCGAGCAGGCTATGCGCATCGGGATAGGCGTAGGTCAGAGAATGGCTCTGCACCACCTCGGCATGCAGGTTGAGCAGCAGCACCTCGGCGCGGGTCCAGCTAATCTCAACCCCAATCGCCAATCCCCCATGGGGATGGAGCGAAATAGGGGTGGCCGGTTGCCCACGCTTGCCGCGTACAGCGTCCCCCCGCATGATTAGGCCATTGTCTTCCAAGTCGAGCAGAATGGCCGAGACAGTTTGCGGGGCGAGCCCTGAAATGCGTGAAATCCCAGCGTTAGAAACCCCTGGGTTAAACCCAATAGCGCGCATGACCGTTTTGGAATTGGCCTTGCGCAGAGTGTTGTGACGCATTCCGAGCTTGGCCGGAGCAAAAACGTCACGAGTGTGTTGCTGCGATTTAAACATAAATGAGCTCGCGGAAGCGACAGAAACACCCAGCGTCTATCAAATTGGATATGGAGTTATTTCTGTAAAATACTGATTCGTAATGAAAGTTTTCCATCCTCGCAAAGCAGAGCTTTGGCCGCAAGGCCATCATTGCCCTGCTTTATCAAGGAGCTGGTGTTGATCTGTTGTTAACGTCAGTGTTGCGCCGCGGACGAGGCTGGCGAGCTGCCTAATTGTTGTCGCCGATGCTATAGGAGCAGTCACTCCGGGCTGGGCGACGAGCCAGGCAATCGCGACTTCGGCGGGTGTCGCGTCTTGTTCTGCCGCCACTTGATCGAGCGCCGCCAAAACCGCCAATCCCTTGTCATTGAGATACTGACCCATGCCGCCGCCGCGAGCCGATTGGCCAAAATCGGATGCCTTGCGATACTTGCCGGTCAAAAATCCCGCCGCCAGCCCATAGTAGACCACAGCGCCCACATTGCGCTCGAGCAGATAGGGGCGCAGCCCCTCAAATTCGGCGCGGTCATAGAGATTGTAGTGGGGTTGGCACACTTCATAGCGGGGCAGGGCGAGGGACTTCGCGCGCCCGTCGGCGTCGGCCAGCATCTCTGCCGTATAATTGGAGGCACCAATGGTGCGCACTTTGCCCGCCCCAAACAGGCGATCATAGGCCTCCAGCGTTTCATCGTGAGGCGTGTCCGCATCGGGCCAATGGCTAAAGTAAAGGTCAATATAGTCGGTCTGCAGGCGCTGCAGCGACGCCTCAACCCCTGCCATAATAGCATCGCGCTTCAAACCGCCCGGCTGGCGGGCCGAATTGACCTTGGTGAAAAGATGGATCTGGTCGCGTCCACCTCTTGCGCTGAGCCACTTGCCAATAATGGTCTCGCTCAGGCCTGGCGGATTGCCCGGCACCCAATTGGGATAGCCTTCTGCGGTGTCGATGGCGGAAAACCCCGCATCGACAAAGGCATCTAATATTGAAAAGGCGGTGGCCTCATCGACGGTCCACCCAAAAACATTGCTGCCTAAAACCAGTGGCATAATAGAAATGCCGCTGCGGCCTAAGTCACGCGCACTCATGCTGCCCTCCCGTTGGACTTGAGGCTCAGTCCACCAGCGTTTTGTCTATCCTGCTTTCAGATAGTTGGCGCGTATGTGTCATGATAATTTCTGTCGTGGCAAGGCGCTGCCGCAAGCTTATCGGTCACAAGGGTCATTGCGCAGCAAGACGATCGATCACGATGACTCGTCCCCAGACGCAATTGCGTGTTTGGAAACGGGCCAAAGGGCTGTGACAAGTGGTAGCAGGCGCGGGAATGCTTGTGATTTTTACGACAGTAACGCACACGTGATTGTTGGGGATTTAGGCCGCAATATCAGGCGTTTAAGCGATTAAGTGTCGTTGCAATTTTCGTGCAAATGCAGATTTGACCAATTGGTCAGTAATTGGCGTTGCACTTGGGTTTATTCTGAGGTTTTTTATGGCAATGTCCTTTGGTTGTACCATCGGACGTCCACTCCCCGGGAGACGCTCTCATGAAATTGATGAAAACCCTGATGGTCGCGACGGCCATGACGGCTGTTGTCGTCGGCACGGCGCAGGCTAAGCAATTGGTCTACTGCTCGGAAGCCTCGCCTTCGCACTTTGACCCTGGTCCGCAGACCGGTGGTAACGATTTCGACGCCTCGGCGCACACCATTTACGACCGCCTGGTTGAGTTCGCTCCCGGCAGCACCGAAGTCGTGCCTGGATTGGCCGAGTCGTGGGAAATTTCGGCTGATGGTCTTGAGTACACGTTCAAGCTCCGTCCGGGCGTGAAGTTCCACACCCAGCCATATTTCACCCCGACCCGCGACATGAACGCTGACGACGTGATCTTCTCGTTCGAGCGCCAGTGGAAGCAGGACAATCCTTGGTACGAATATCTCCCTGGCATGACTTGGGACTATTTCCAGGGCATGGACATGCCTGGCGCGATCAAGTCGCTTGAAAAAGTCGATGACCTGACCGTTAAGCTGACCCTGAACGAAGCCAATGCGCCAATGCTGGCAAACTTGGCGATGCAGTTCGCATCGGTCGTCTCGAAGGAATATGCTGACCAGCTCGCCGCTTCCGGCGACATGGCCTCCTTCTCGACCCAGCCCGTCGGCACCGGCCCGTTCCAGCTGGTTGATTACCAGCTCGATTCCGTCATCCGTTACCAGGCTTTCCCTGACTACTTCGCAGGCAAGCAGCCGATTGACGATCTGATCTTCGCGATCACCACCGATGCGTCGGTGCGCGCTCAGCGTCTGATCGCTGGCGAATGCGATATCATGCCATACCCAGCGCCAGCTGACATTCCGACCCTTCAGGGCAATGACAAGCTGACCGTTCTTGAAGCCGAAGGCCTCAACATCGGCTACATGGCTTACAACACCACCGAAGCACCGTTTGACAACGTCAACGTGCGTAAGGCGCTGTCGATGGCTGTCGACAAGCAGGCAATCGTAGACGCTGTCTACGAAGGCGCAGGTCAGGTTGCTAAGAACCTCATCCCGCCAACCATGTGGTCGTATAACGACGCGGTTGTTGATCACGTCTACGATCCAGAAGCGGCCAAGAAGCTGCTCGAGGAAGCTGGCGTCTCCGGCCTGACCACCGATCTGTGGGCAATGCCTGTTTCGCGTCCATACAACCCGAATGCTCAGCGCGTTGCTGAACTCATTCAGGCTGACTGGGCTGCGATCGGCGTCACCGCCAACATCGTCTCCTACGAGTGGACCGAATACCGCGAACGCGGCAAGCAGGAAGATCGTAAGGGGCCATTCCAGATTGGTTGGAGCGGCGACAATGGCGATCCGGACAATTTCTTCGGCACTCTGTTCTCCTGCGCGGCAATTGGCGTGTCCAACTATGCGTCATGGTGTAACGAAGAGTTCGAAGCTCTGATCCAGAAGGCCAAGGCCACGACCGATCAGGCAGAGCGCACCGCGCTCTACGAACAGGCTCAGGTTCTCTTCAAGCAGGAAGAACCAGTCCTCACCCTTGCTCACTCCAAGGTGTTTATGCCGATGAATAAAAAGGTGCTCAACTACACCATGAGCCCTCTCGGCACGCACTCCTTCGTGGGCGTCGACGTCGCAGAATAAGCCTGCCTCGTTACCTATCAACGGGCTTCGGGGGTAATACCCCGAAGCCTTTCTGCATCATGCCACGTCAAAGCTTTGTTATTTGACCGACGCTTAGCTGAGCTGGAAACAGCGGTCTTTCCAATCAGCAGAGTCATCAAGCTGTGGCCAAGAGAACCCGCATATGCTGAACTATATCCTGCGCAAGTTAGCGCTGATAATTCCGACCTTGATCGGCATTTCCATCTGCGCCTTTGCTTTCGTCCGCGTTCTGCCCGGCGATCCAATCCTGGCCATGGCCGGTCAACACGGCGTCACCCCTGAGCGATATGAAATCCTCAAGGAGCAGTTCGGCTACAACCTGCCGATCTGGCAGCAGTATTTCAACTATGTCGGTGGCCTGCTGCAAGGCGACTTCGGCGTCTCTCTGGCCACCAAGCGCCCCGTGCTGAATGAGTTCTTCACCCTGTTCCCGGCAACGGTTGAACTGGCGCTGATGGCCATGCTCTTCGCCGTCGTGATTGGTGTGCCCTTCGGTGTTCTCGCAGCCGTCAAGCGCGGCTCCTGGATTGATCAGCTCTCGATGAGCGTCGCGCTCGCTGGCTATTCCATGCCCATCTTCTGGTGGGGGCTGCTGCTGATGATGTTCTTCTCCGCCTACTTGGGGTGGACGCCAGTCTCTGGCCGCATCGCGCTCAGCTTCTTCCTCAAGCCCATCACCGGCTTTATGCTCATCGATACGCTGCTGCACGGCAATTGGCCGGCCTTCGTCTCGGCGCTGCGCCATCTTATTCTGCCCGCCATTGTGCTCGGCACCATCCCGCTTGCGGTTATCGCGCGCCAGACGCGTTCGGCCATGCTCGAAGTTCTGGGCGAAGACTATGTCCGCACCGCCAAGGCCAAGGGCCTATCGAGCCGTCGCGTGGTCAACGTCCACGCCCTGCGCAATGCCATGATCCCGGTCATCACCACCATCGGCCTGCAGGTTGGCTTGCTGCTCGGTGGCGCGATCCTCACCGAAACCATCTTCTCCTGGCCCGGCATTGGCAAATGGATGATCGATTCCATTTCCAAGCGTGACTATGTCGCCGTGCAGTCTGGTCTCTTCCTCATCGCCTGTATCGTCATGGTCGTGAACCTTATCGTTGACGTGCTCTATGCCGTCATTAACCCGCGTATCAGGGTGAAATAATATGGCAGCCACACAGAGTTCCCCGACAACCATTAAGCAGCCGAACGCTTTCGCTGAGTTTTGGTTTTACTTCTCGGTCAATCGCGGCGCTGTCATTGGTTTGGCGGTGTTCGCAATACTGATCCTGGTTGCACTCTTTGCGCCTTGGATTGCCCCTTATGCGCCCGAACAGCAGTTCCGCGCTTTCATGAAGGTCCCACCAGCTTTTGCTGGCGGCACCATGCAATTCCCGCTCGGCACAGACGAGCTGGGTCGCGACATCCTCTCGCGCCTCATTCACGGCGCGCGCTATTCGCTCTCGATCGGCCTGATCGTTGTCACCATCGCAGCCAGCGTCGGCATTATTCTGGGCGTTTTGGCGGGCTATTTCGGTGGCTGGGTCGATAACGTCATCATGCGCGTCATGGACATTATCCTGGCCTTCCCATCCTTGCTGCTCGCCCTCGTGCTGGTCGCAATTCTGGGCCCGGGCCTGCTCAATGCCATGCTGGCAATTTCTTTGGTCTTGCAGCCTCACTTTGCGCGTCTCGTTCGCGCAGCGGTCATGGCTGAGAAGGATCGTGAATATGTGGTGTCGGCCAAAATGGCTGGCGCAGGCCACATTCGCCTGATGTTCAAGACCATCCTGCCGAACTGCCTTGGTCCGTTGATTGTTCAGGCAACGCTGAGCTTCTCGAACGCCATTCTCGACGCGGCCGCTCTCGGCTTCCTCGGCATGGGTGCGCAAGCACCGACCCCTGAATGGGGCACCATGCTCGCCAAGGCACGCGAATTCATTTCCAGCGATCCGTGGATCGTCACCCTGCCGGGTCTGGCCATTCTGATCACCGTTCTGGCGATCAATCTGGTAGGCGATGGTCTGCGTGACGCTCTCGATCCAAAACTCAAGCGGAGCTGACCCCAATGTCCCTGCTCGAGATCAAAAATCTCACTGTCGCCTTTGATACCTCCAATGGTCTGTTCAAGGCCGTCGACGGTATCGATATCTCCGTCGATGAACGCGAAGTGCTGGCCATCGTCGGCGAGTCTGGGTCGGGGAAATCCGTCGCCATGCTCGCAACCATGGGCCTGCTCCCTGCGTCGGCCCATGTCAGCGCCGACAGCATGACCTTTGCGGGTCGTGATCTCTTGTCCATGTCGGCTGCCGAAAAGCGCAAGATTATTGGCAAAGACATCGCCATGATCTTTCAGGAGCCAATCGCCAGCCTCAACCCATGCTTCACAGTTGGTTTCCAGATTGGCGAAGTGCTGCAAAAGCACCTCGGTCTTTCGGGCCGGGCAGCGCGCGACCGTGCGCTGGAACTGCTGAACCTTGTCGGCATTCGCGATGCGGCAGACAAGCTCAATGCCTTCCCCCACCAGATGTCGGGTGGTCAGTGCCAGCGCGTCATGATTGCGATGGCGATTTCCTGCAATCCAAAGCTGCTGATCGCTGACGAGCCAACCACGGCGCTCGACGTGACCATTCAGAAGCAAATTCTGGATCTGCTCGTGCGTCTGCAGGCTGAAACCGGCATGGCGCTGATCATGATCACCCACGATATGGGTGTTGTGGCCGAAACCGCCGACCGCGTTGTGGTCCAGTACAAGGGCCATAAGATGGAAGAAGCCGACGTGCTCTCCCTCTTTGAAAACCCGCAGTCAAACTACACCCGCGCTCTGCTTTCGGCACTGCCCGAAAATGCTGTTGGCGATCGTCTGCCGACCGTTTCCGACATGCTGTTTGAAGCTGCACCAGGAGTTCGCAAATGAGCACTCCAGTCCTAGAAGTCCGCGATCTTAAGCGCGATTACGTGTCCTCGGGCGGGCTCTTCCGCCCGGCCAAAGTCAACCACGCAGTCAAGGGCGTGTCCTTCTCGCTCGAAAAGGGCAAGACCCTCGCTGTCGTTGGTGAAAGCGGCTGCGGCAAGTCCACTCTTGCCCGCATGATCACGCTGATCGACGAGCCAACTGCTGGTGACATCCTCATCGACGGTCACAAGGTTTCGGCCGAGAACGTCTCCAAGGAACTGCGCCAAAAGGTGCAGATCGTCTTCCAGAACCCTTATGGCTCGCTCAACCCGCGCCAGAAGATCGGTGAAGTGCTTTCCGAGCCTCTGCTCCTCAACACCAGTTTGAGTGCGGCCGAGCGGCGCGAGAAGGCTATGGCCATGCTGATCAAAGTTGGCCTGCAGCCAGAACACTTCAACCGCTACCCGCACATGTTCTCGGGTGGTCAACGTCAGCGTATCGCCATTGCGCGCGCGCTCATGCTCAATCCGAGCTTCTTGGTCCTAGACGAGCCCGTCTCTGCGCTCGACCTGTCGGTTCAGGCGCAGATCCTCAATCTGCTCAAGGATCTTCAGGAAGAGTTCGGCCTCACCTATGTCTTCATCAGCCATGACCTCTCGGTCGTGCGCTACATCGCTGACGAGGTGATGGTGATGTATTTTGGTGATGTGGTTGAGCGTGGCACGCGTGAAGACGTCTTCACCAACCCACAGCACGATTACACCAAGACCCTCTTTGCCGCGACCCCGCGGTCCGATGTCGATCACATCAAGGCGCGTCTCGCCCGCAAGAAGGCCGCCGCCTAATCCGGCGTCAAATCGAAGTTTGAAAAAGGGCCTCGCGCATCATGCGGGAGGCCCTTTTTCTTATAGAGTGACCTTCGCACCTGCTTTCCCTGAAGCGATCAGAGCATCGATCAGCCGATGGACGTGCAGCGCGCTATGGCCGGTTGAAACCGGCTGACGATCCTCCAAAATAGCATCGGCGAAATCGGCGATCTGCGCCGCATGCCAATCAAATGGGAAGGCCATTGGGTCGGCACCTCCGCCGCTGACCGTCGGTTCGCCCACACTCTCCACGCGTCCATCATGATAGGAGAGTGTCAGAGTGCCGCCAGAGAGCGTCGCTGTCGCCTTATCAAAGGCAAGCGTCAGGCTTTCCGCCCCACCGGGATAACAGGCCGTGGTGGCCATGAGCGAGCCCACAGCGCCACTTTCAAATTCTAGCCCAGCGCTGACAAAATCCTCGGTCTCCATGGTGTGGATTCCCGTCGTCGCGACAAGCGCATTCACCGACTTCACCGGCCCCGTCAGACTGAGCATTAGATCCAGCGCATGAATGGCCTGCGTGATCAGCACGCCCCCGCCATCCTGCGCAAAAGTCCCGCGCCCCGGCTTGTCGTAATACCCTTCTTGTGGCCGCCACCACGGCACGGTCAGATGCACCATCTGCAGCCTGCCCAATTCGCCGCTTTTGACCTTTGACGTTAGCGCCTTGGAGGCCGCGCGGAACCGGTGCTGGAAGATGATCCCCAGTTTTACCCCAGCCGCGTCCGCCAGCGCGACGATTTCCTCTGCCGCCGCCAGCGTCCGCTCAATCGGCTTTTCGCTCAGGATATGCTTGCCTGCCTTGGCCGCCTTCTCGACAATCTCCAACCGCGCATTGGGTGTTGTTACGAGCAACACGGCATCCACCCGTGGATCAGCAATCAACGCATCCAAATCTGTCGCTGCGGGCAGGGCATAGCTGTCGCAGAATTCTTTGAGCTGCGCCTGATCGCGCCGGTAAACGCCAACAACGTCAATCTTGTCTTTAAGAGAGTTGAGCGCCAGCGCGTGTGGTTTGGCCCCCATGCCAGCCCCAATCAGCGCAAGACCAATTTTCCTCTGTTCATCCGCCATTCAGGGCACTCCTTCTATCCCTTAGTTGCGCCATGTTCGCGGCGCAATCTGCCATACCACTTTGCTCGCAGGGGGATTAGCATGAATTTCGGAATTGTCTTGGGTGCAGTTGTCCTCGCCGCTGGCATCGCTGGGGCAGGCTACCTCGTTGGCGATAGCCTCATCACCAGCAAACAGCCTTTGCGGACGGTGACTGTGAAGGGGCTTTCGGAACGCGCCGTCGAAGCCAACCTTGGCTTCTGGCCCATTCGTTTCGTCGCCACCGGCGCAACGCTCGAACAGGCCCGCACCAGCCTCGAAACATCGGAAACAGCGGTCAATCGCTTCCTCGAAGAGCGAGGCTTTGCCGCGGAAGAAATTCAGGTCCAGAACGTTCTCGTTGAGGATCGCGCTGCGGGCTATAACGCCGGCTCCATTCAGGATGAATACCGCTTCGTTCTGACCGAAGATCTGCTCGTCACCACGGATAAGGTGCAAGATCTTGCCGCCGCCTCCCGCGAGGTCGCTGATCTCTTGCGTCAGGGCGTGGTGTTCTCCGCCGACGCCTATAGCGCCGGGGCGAGCTTTGTCTTTACCGGCATCAATGACCTCAAGAGTGAAATGCTCACCGAGGCCACACAGCGCGCCAAAGACACAGCGGCCCAATTCGCCACCGAATCCGGCGCCAATGTCGGCACGATCCAAAGCGCCAATCAGGGTGTGTTTGAGATCCTGCCTGCGGTCGAAATCCCCAACGACCGTCCGGAAAAGCAGATTGATAAGAAGGTTCGCGTGGTGACAACCATCACCTATTCGCTGGTCAATTAAGCCTGCGACGCGCCTTCCACGTCCTCATCGAAGCCATTGTTGACCAGCTCGACAATGGCTTCGAGTGCTTCGCGCGCCTGCTTGCCGGTGGCCTGCACCAAAATATTCGAGCCCGGTCCAGCCCCCAACATCATCAGGCCCATAATGGAATTGCCCGCAACTGAAGTGCCGTCTTTAATGACGGTGATGGTCGCGTCAAAGCATTCCGCTGTCCGCACGAAGCGTGCGGAAGCCCGCGCGTGTAACCCTTTAAGGTTCACGATGGTCAGTTGTTGCGCCAGCGCTCTGCCAGCACCACCAGTTCCGTCCATAGATTAGGATCCGCCGAGGATTGAGTTTGCGACGGTAATATACTTACGGCCCGCTTCCTGCGCTAGAGCCACCGCTTCTGCGACAGGCAAATCGCCCCGCACGCGGCCCAGCTTCACCAGCATGGGCAGGTTAACCCCCGCGATCACTTCCACTTGGCGCGTCTGCATCACAGAGATCGCCAGATTGGACGGCGTGCCGCCAAACATGTCGGTGAGAATGATGACGCCTGCGCCGGTGTCGGCGCGGTCGATGGCAGAAAGAATGTCCTCGCGCCGGGTTTCAGCGTTGTCTTCAGGACCAATCGCTATCGTTTCGATATATTCCTGCGGACCAACAACATGCTCCATGGCCAACTTAAATTCGTCAGCCAGTGCCCCGTGGGTCACCAGAACCAAACCAATCATAGACAATCCCCAGTCGGCGGCTGCTCGCGTGATGACCTGCGAGACATCGCTTCTGCCCCTTGGCCGAACCGATCCAAGATCGGTCGAATAAGAGCCCGCAGTCTTGCCCTCGCACACCCTAGTTGCAAGGGAAATATTATGAGGCTTGTTACACCTTAGCGCTTGCGCGAAGCGCTTCGAGCACCAGAAGCTCTTGGTGGCCAAGACTAATCTGATTGGCCGTCGGCACTGGCGCGCGCGGGAATTGATAGCCCGCAAGCTCCGTCACCAGCTCATCTTCCTCCACCATGCGGATCAATTCCGGCACAAGGTCGATAATCACAGTGAGTCGCGCCCGTTCCGCATGGGGGCGCTGAACAATGCCCCGCCCGCGCAATTCAATAAGGCCTGCCAAGCTTTTGGGTGCCAGCATGATAAGGCCGTTGCCGTCGTCGCTGATATCAATCCGATCGTCAGCAACCAGACGCGCCTCAAGCCCACGACCGTCGAAGCGTTCGAGCAGAGCGAGCGCGAGTACCGATTTGCCAGCACCAGATGGACCGCGCAGCAGGACGCCTGCGCCATCGAGAATCAAACCGGTGCCGTGGATATTGAGTGCTGTCGTCATGCCCCCAATCTACTTTTTGGCGCGCGGTAACACAATGGTGAACACAGCCCCGGAACGATCGGTCCGGTTATGGGCCTTAATCGTCCCCTTATGGGCGTCGACAATTTGTTTCGATATCGAAAGCCCGAGGCCCGAGTGATTGCCAAAGCTCTCGGTTTCCGGTCTGTCGGTATAGAACCGCTGGAAAATCCGAGTGACGTCGCCGGTGATCCCCGGTCCCTCATCGCTCACCGTAATGGTGATCTCGTCCGCATCGGTGCTCACCGCGACGGTCACTGTGCCGTCCTTAGGCGAGAACGACACCGCATTATCGATGAGATTGGCGAAGACCTGCGCTAGGCGGCTTTCATGGCCGCTGATCGTGGTGGTGCCGCGCCCGGTGCGCTTGCCCAGCACAACATTAACATCGCGTCCCGCCGCCATGTCCCGCTGTATAGCCACCATGGCTGTCGCCAATTGCTCGACGTCGACCAGTTCCACGCTTTCGCGCGCCAGTTCAGCGTCGAGGCGGCTGGCACTCGAAATATCGGTAATGAGACGATCAAGACGCCGAATGTCGTGTTGAATAATCTCGTTAAGGCGCTGCTTGTCTTCCTCGCGCTTGGCCAGCGGCAAGGTCTCAACCGCCGAACGAAGCGAGGTGAGCGGGTTTTTAAGCTCATGCGCCACGTCCGCTGCAAAGCGCTCAATCGCCTCAATACGGTTGTAGAGTGCGTCCGTCATCCGGCGCAGCGCATAGGACAAGTGCCCGATCTCGTCCGGACGTTCGCTGAAATCGGGGATTTCCGCGCGCGCGTCACCAGCAGTTTGCACGCGTTCTGCAGCGGCCGCGAGGCGACGCATTGGTCCTGCAATGGTCCCGGCGAGCAATAACGAAAGGACGATTTGAACGCCCGCCGCAATCCCTGCGATCCGCAAGAGGCTCCACCGCTCCTGCGCCACCACAGAGTCGATATCGCCCGGCGCGGTCGAGAGCAGAATAGCGCCCACATAGGCGCGCATGCGCTGCACTGGCACTGCCACCGAAACGACGAGTTGATTGTGAGCGTCTACACGTACGAAATCGGCCGGCGCGCCGAGCAGCGCCGAGGCGACCTCGGGATAGCGCTGCCCTTCATCTGCACCATATTCTTGGTAAGTCGGGTAATTGTCGCCCGGCGACCAGTTGAGCAGCGCATTCCACCAGCTGAGGAGGAAGAACTCCTCGTGGCTCTCGGTGCTGATCGAGGGGCGCAGGACTTCGCCCTTGGTATAGATATTGTCGCTGTCGAGAATGAGCAGGCCCTGCTGATCATAGATGCGCGCGCGCGTGCGCGTCGGCATGATCAGATTGCGCAGCACCGGTGCGATCCGTTGCGGATCAATCGGGAATTCCAGCGAAGGGTCATAATAGGAGAGGGGGGAGACATTGCCCGCCTGACTGTCGAGCAGACGGTCAGGATTGATCTGAATGATGTCGCTATCCACCGTCGCCGATGAGGCGATGGCGGCAGAGATGATTTCCCCCTGCACGCGCAGCGATTGCACGCGCGCGTCGATCAGCCCGGCGCGCCATTGGTTGAGATACAAAATCCCCACCACCAGCACCAGCAGCCCCGCCATGTTCAGCACGACAATGCGGCGTGTCAGGCTCGAGAAGATCGTGAGATCGAGAAAACGCTGAATACCGCTGATCAGCTTGATCAGCGGCACAAAGATCATGCGCCAACCCTTGTTCGATGAGCGCTTAGAGCTCTCAACATGGTCAGGGTTTGCGACGTTCGGTTCTGAAAGGGGCCCCTCGCTCGACACAGAGGTCTTATTGCTCCTTGAAGCGATAGCCGACGCCATAGAGCGTTTCGATCATCTCGAAATCATCGTCAGTGGCTTTGAACTTCTTGCGCAGACGTTTGATGTGGCTGTCGATGGTGCGGTCGTCGACATAGACCTGATCATCGTAGGCAGCATCCATCAACGCATTACGCGACTTCACCACGCCGGGACGCAGCGCCAGCGCTTGCAAAATGAGGAATTCGGTCACGGTCAGCGTCACGCGCTGGCCCTTCCAGGTGCAGGTGTGGCGTTCTTCGTCCATCACCAGCGAGCCGCGCTCAATCAGTGCCTTGCTTGGTGTAGGTTCGCCACCGGCAACGCCAGGTGCGCCGGGCTCGCGCGGGGCCGAACGGCGCAGAATGGCTTTCACTCGTTCTACCAAGAGACGCTGGCTGAAGGGCTTGGTGATGAAGTCATCCGCACCCATCTTGAGGCCAAACAACTCGTCGATTTCCTCATCCTTGGAGGTGAGGAAGATCACCGGCACATCCGATTTCTGGCGCAGGCGGCGCAGCAGTTCCATGCCATCCATACGGGGCATTTTAATATCGAGAATCGCTAGATCAGGCTTGTCCGTGGTCAGGCCTTCAAGCCCGGACACGCCATCAGTGTAGGTCGCCACGGTGTAGCCTTCAGCCTCAAGCGTCAAAGACACCGAGGTCAGAATATTGCGGTCGTCGTCTACCAAGGCGATCTTGGGCATGAGCTGCCTTTCTTCTCGTGGTGCAAGCGAGTCCGTAAACCCGAACTTTATCTACAACTGCCGTTGCAAGCGACAATTACGCATTAAATAAGGCGCATGACCGTCTAATACCAGTGTTCTCCCGAAAACTTCCACTCTCCGACTTCCGTCGTACGACCCATTGCCCGATGGTTTGTGCCGGTCAGAAAGCCGTATTTTCCGCTCCAGACGGCACTCATCGGAGTGTCGGAAAGGAGACGAACAATGTCTGGCTTCGATCACGTCGCCCTGAGAGATGAACTTGTTACTTCTGCCGCTTCTGTCAGCGACAATGCTATTGCGCCCCAGTTGGTCGCAGCATCTCTCGCCAACGGTTATGGCCGCTTGACCGCGCATGGCGCGCTGTCGGTGGAAACGGGCGCCTTTACCGGCCGTTCCCCAAAGGACAAGTTTATCGTTCGCGACGCGCTCACTGCCGACAGCGTTTGGTGGGATAACTCAGGCGCGCTATCGCCAGAGCATTTTGATGTGCTCTTGGGCGATGTGAAAGCCCATCTGGCCGGTCAGGACATGTTCCGTCAGGACCTGCTCGCTGGCGCCGATTCTGAACACCAATATGCCGTCACCGTGCTCACCCCGAGCGCTTGGCATGCCCTGTTCATTCGCAATCTGCTCATCCGTAAGGGTGAAGGTATTGCCGATGGCGACGCCGCAATGGCTGTCACCATCGTTCATGCGCCGAACTTCAAGGCTGATCCGGCCCGCCACGGTTCGCGCACCGATACTGTCATTGCCCTCGATATGAGCCGCAATCTCGTGGTCATCGCGGGCACGCTCTACGCTGGCGAAATCAAGAAGAGCGTCTTCTCGCTGTTCAACTTCCACGCGCCTCGCCACAATGTTCTGCCGATGCACTGCTCGGCAAATCTTGGCCCTGAAGGCGAAGCAGCGCTGTTCTTTGGTCTCTCCGGCACCGGCAAGACCACGCTGTCGAACGACCCGAACCGTCCGCTCATTGGCGACGACGAGCACGGTTGGTCCGATCGCGGCGTCTTCAATCTTGAAGGCGGCTGCTACGCCAAGACCGTAAAGCTCTCGGCCACGGCAGAGCCTGAAATTTACGCGGCAACGCGCGAATTCGGCACCGTGCTGGAAAACGTCATTCTCGATGATCAGCACGTTCCTGAATTCGACGATATCTCGCTGACCGAAAACACTCGTGCGGCCTATCCAATCCATGTCCTGCCATCACTGGCCAAGGGCAGTGTTGGTGGCACGCCAAAGACCGTCGTGTTCCTCACCGCCGACGCCTTTGGTGTTCTGCCGCCGCTCGCCAAGCTGACCCCCGAGCAGGCTGTCTACCACTTCCTGTCTGGCTACACCGCTAAGGTCGCTGGCACCGAGCGTGGCGTCACCGAACCACAGGCAACCTTCTCAGCCTGCTTCGGCGCGCCGTTCATGCCACTGCACCCAACCGTTTACGGCGAAATGCTGGCGGACCGTCTGCGTTCGAGCGGCGCTCAAGCGTGGCTGCTGAACACCGGCTGGACCGGCGGCGGCTACGGCACTGGCAAGCGTATCGACATTGCCTCGACCCGTTGTCTGCTCACTGCAGCGCTTGACGGCTCGCTCGATGATGTTGAGTTCCGTCTCGACCCAATGTTCGGCTTCGCGGTGCCAACCGCTCTCGAGGGCATCGACTCCAAGCTGCTCGACCCACGCCAGACCTGGGCCGACACCGACGCTTACGACACGCAGGCCACCAAGCTTGTGGCCTTGTTCCAGAAGAACTTTGAAAAGTTCGGTGCCGAAGCCGATGCCGGCGCTGGCCCCCAGATGGCCATGGCAGCTGAATAAGCGTCACCAGTCACAGAATATAAAAAGGGCGCCCCGTGCGCCCTTTTTTATTGTCTGGGTTTTGACGCATGCCCAAAAACCGACACCCTCTTTACCTCTCCCTTAGGGGGAGAGGTCGACCGCAGGCCGGGTGAGGGGGCCTTTTTACTTCCACCGACCAAATCCCTCCACAACACCGCTCTACCTCCCTCCCCTTGGGGACTGTTTACAACTTGCTCATTTGGGATTCTAGTTTGATTGCTTGGGGGTGATTTGCCGGAGGGTTTGAGATGGATTGTCCAGATTGTTCTAGCACTGCCACGGTCAAGCGCGGCCTCAAGGCGGGTTACCAGCGATTTAGCTGTAAGGAGTGTGGTCGGTACTTTACTGATCGCGCCCCTAAATTCAGCGCTCAGACAAAAGCGCAGGCCGTTCAGATGTATCTCAACGGCACCGGCATTC
>NZ_JABBDZ010000020.1:0-56454 GCF_012847305.1 Devosia sp. MC1541 | reverse complement strand
TGGTTCTTGCGAGGAGCCCAAGACCCGATCCCATCCCGAACTCGACCGTCAAATTCCTCCGCGCCAATGGTACTAAGTCTCAAGACTTGGGAGAGTAGGTCACTGCAAGGTCTGCCAAAAACATAAATTCTCTCTACGATCATCAAAAGCAAATACAAAAAGCCCCGCTCACCAGCGGGGCTTTTTGCGTTTGCCACGTAGTGGCACGTACTTATTTGTGTTCTCTCATGGGGCTTATGGAAGGCCCCCTCACCCGACGCTGCGCGTCGACCTCTCCCCGAAGGGAGAGGTGAGAAGAGTTCATCTGCTTAAAACCACCTCCACCTCCCTCACCGCAAGGGGGAGGTGCGGCGTGTACGGGAGGTGAATGGCTGCACTTTTGTGGAAGTTCCATAAGCACTTGGGTATGATACGGGTCTGAAGGAAGGATGTGGTGATGGCGGAGCGCTTTGAGGGGGATTGTGAAAATTGCTTTGCGCTTTGCTGCGTTGCTCTGTCGTTTCAGCGCTCGGCTGATTTTGGTCACGACAAGCCCTCCGGGCAGGCGTGTCATTTTTTGCAGCAAGACTACCGCTGCCGCATCCATCCGCAGAAGGAAGCACTGGGGTATGAGGGGTGCCTCGATTTTGATTGTTTTGGGGCGGGGCAAAGAGCGAGCGCTGGATTTGCCGGGTTGAACTTTGCTGGTGACCCGAGTGTGGCGCGGGTTCTCTATGCGCGTTTTGCGCAACTCCTCGCGGTCCAGGAAATGCGACAGGCCTTGGTCGATGCTGAGGACCTGTGCTTGGGAGGCGACCAGGAGACTATGCGGGTCGATTTGCTCGGGCGGTTGGCGTATGGGGCGGACAGTGTACGTTCTGAGCTTGATCCGGACGCGTCAGCCGTGTTGGCGCAGTGCGAGGCGTTCATTGCGCAATTGCGCCGGTGATCGTCCGAATAACCGTGCCATTTGAAATCTGGTGAACCGCTGAGGCTTGACGGCATTGTCCAATCAGACAAGGTCTACTGGTTGCACGTCAAAGATTCAGGTCTCATGCCGTTTATAAAAATCCTCGCCGTTCTCTTCTTCGCACTCATTCCGATGGCCGCGCACGCGCAAATAGCGCCTGTTGCGGCCCCGCCTGCAGCAAGTTCGGCAGCTGATGACCTCATTAAAATACTCGAAGACGATACGGCGCGCGCAGCGCTGATTGAGAAACTGAAGTCGAGCGCCGGGGATGCGGCGGCAGAGCCGGAAGCGGCTGGGCCGACAGACCTCAGCATTGCGCGCGAATTGGCCGAGTACACGCGCAGCGTTGCGGAGGGGGCTTCACGCACGATCAGAAACCTTGGTGGTGCGTTTGAGAGTGTCAAAACGCTCTTTGCCGACGGCGCTGCGGCGTCCAGCCATCAGTTGCGCGACTTCTTTATCAATGTCGGCATGGTGCTGGTTGCCCTGCTGGTGAGCTATTGGGTGCTGCGTATCGTCGTGAATGCGATTACAGCACGGATCTCGGCAGGGGTTGCGGGGCAATCTATGTGGAAGCGCGGCGGGGGGCTGATTGTCGCGACCTTGGTGGACCTGCTGGGCATCATCATTGCCTGGAGTCTGGGCTATGTGCTGGCGTTGAATTTTGGCACGACAGGCTCGGGCGCGATGGGGATCAATCAGACCTTGTTGCTCAATGCCTATCTGGTCGTTGAGGTGGTCAAGCTTGCATTCCGCGTTGTGCTGATGCCGCGCTATCCGGCGTTACGCCTGCTGCCGATTGCGGACGATACTGCAGAATACTGGCAGTTTTGGAGCGCGCGAATGATTTCTCTCGTGGGCTATACCTTTATGTTCGTAGCCCCAGTGCTGCGCGGGTTGGTTTCCGGGGCAGCGGGGGATGCGGTTGAGGTTCTCGTCATGGTGACCTCAGTGGTGATCGCCATCGTCATTGTCTTGCAGAACAAGGATGACGTGCGCCTGTCGCTCGAAGCCCATGCGCGTGATCGGGAGAATGTCGGTTTTGGACGGCTCCTCACGGTTTTGGGGCGTCAATGGCATGTGCTGGTCATCGCCTATCTCGTTGCCTTGTTGATCGTCTGGTTCTCCAACCCAGATGGGGCGCTGCCCTTCATGGTCGGTGCAACGGTTCAATCTTTGATCATCATCGCTGTGGCGACGCTGGTTGCGACCTTTATTGGACGGTTCGTCAGCGCAGGGTTCAATCTGCCTGACGATGTGAAAACGCGTTTGCCGCTGTTGGAAACGCGGTTGCGGACATTCGTGCCGGGTGTCATGGCGGTTGTGCGCTGGATCCTTGTGGCGGTTGCGGTGATTGCGATTGGCCAAGCGTGGTCGCTGTTTGATTTCACCGGTTGGATGGCAACCGATGAAGGGCTCAATGTTGTCGGCTCGATCGTTTCGGCACTGCTGATCGTGCTGGCGGCTGTGGTCATCTATGTGGTGATGGCGAGTTGGGTGGAATATCGCCTCAACCCCAATGTGGGCCGGGCGCCGACATCGCGCGAAAAGACGCTGCTGAACCTGTTCAAGAACGCCTTCACCGTGGTGATCGTGGTGTTTGGGGCCATGCTGGCTCTGGCGCAGATTGGCGTCAATATTGCGCCGCTACTGGCTGGTGCGGGTGTGGTCGGTCTGGCCATTGGTTTTGGCGCGCAGAAGCTGGTGCAGGATATTATTACCGGCATCTTCATTCAGTTTGAAAACGTGATGAATGAGGGCGATAGCGTACAGGTGGCGGGCAAGTCGGGGACGGTCGAGAAGCTGACGATCCGGTCCGTGACCATCCGTGATATGAGCGGGACCGTGCATCTCATTCCGTTCTCGGCGGTGACGGATGTTTCCAATATGAATCGCGGGTTCTCGTTCTACGTCTCGGACGTCGAAATCTCGACCGATAGCGATATTGAGCAGGCCAAGCAGGCGATGCGGGATGCGTTTGATTTCGTCATGGCACGCCCAGAGTTTGCCGAGGTTATCCTCGATGTGCTTGATTTGCAGGGGCTTATCGCGCTGACGCCAACCTCGGTTTCCTTGCGCTCGCGCATCAAGACATTGGCGGGCAAGCAGTGGGGGGCGGGGCGCTTCTATAGTGAAACGCTCATGCGGCTCTTCACTGAACGGGGCATCCATACGCCGGTGCAGCGGATCAAATATGTTTCCGCAAATAGCTCCAATGAGCCGCCACTGTTGGAACAACATGGAAACTGACATGGAAGTGATCAGCTGAGCGGTTTGCCTTAAGGCCATCTTAATCGGATGCGTTAATATTTTGATACGCGCGCTCGGGCCCTCGGGTCTGGGCGCACCGTGACTTATCTGTAGCGCGTATCACGAGGCTTACGATGTTCAGCTGTTTCCGCAAATCTTTGTTTGGTTCGCTTGTGGTGGGGGCACTCGCCAGCGTTTCACTCTCAGCCGCGTTTACAGCACCGGCGCTGGCCGATACGGCAAGTTTTGTGCGCTCGCTCTGGCCCGATGCGCAACGCGCCGGTGTCCGTCAGCAGATTTTCGAAGCGGCTTTTTCTGGCTATGCGCCCATTCCAAAGGTCACCGAGCTGACCAAGTCGCAGCCTGAGTTTACCCAGACTGTGCAGCAATATGTCGATAAGCGGGTGACGGCGGCGCAGGCCGCTAAGGGTTCCGCCATGCGCCAAGAATGGGCGCAAACGCTTGGCCGGGTTCAGCAGACCTATGGCGTTCAGCCCGAAGTGGTTCTGGCCATCTGGGGCATGGAAACCAATTATGGCGGCTACATGGGTGGCAACAACACGATCCATGCGCTGGCAACGCTGACGCAGAACAATTATCGGACAGAGTTTTTCCGCAGTGAGTTGATCACCGCGCTGAAAATTCTGAACGAAGGTCATATTGCGCCGAAAAGCATGACCGGATCTTGGGCCGGTGCGATGGGCCATACGCAATTTATGCCATCGAGCTTTATGCGCTATGCCATCGACTTCAATGGCGATGGGCGCAAGGATATCTGGAACTCCATCCCTGACGCTTTGGGCTCGACTGGCAATTATCTCAAGAGCTTTGGCTGGCGGCCGGGGGAAACCTGGGGCTACGAAGTGCGCCTGCCGCAGAACTTTGATTTTGCGCGCGCACGCGACATGAACAAGGCCTCTATCAGTACCTGGCGACAGATGGGGATTACGCGCGTTTCGGGACGCGATTTCCCACGAGCTGGGGACGAAGCGCGGCTCTATATGCCTGCGGGCGCTCGGGGCCCTGCGTTCCTGCTGCTGCCTAACTTCGCAGTGATCAAGCGCTACAATAATTCGGATAGCTATGCGCTCGCCGTTGGGCATTTGGCCGATCGGATCATCGGCGGCGGCGCGTTCGCCACGGCCTGGCCGCAGGGCGATTTTGCGCTGACCAAAGCGCAGCGGGCAGAGGTGCAAACCTTGCTCAACCGCCGTGGATTTGATGTTGGCTCGCCTGACGGGGTGGTGGGGCCAAAGACCCGCGCGGCCGTTATGGCGTTCCAGACCCGCGCGGGCCTGCTGCCCGATGGGCACGTATCTGGCACCTTGCTCGAGGCCCTGCGCCGGTAGGCTTGGAAGAATGTGATGAGCGGGGCAGGGTGAAATTTACCCTTCGTTAACCATGCCAGCGCAGTCTCAGCGCGCTTAAGCAGAGGGCAGGCCGGGTCATTCCAAAGCGCCTGCCCTCGCCCATTTCGGCGCAGTCCGTCATAATTATTGCGGCTTTATCTGCAAAACCGCTATTCCCTCGAAACTCTCGGTTCGGCTTATGTCTATTTTCAAGCGCGCTATGATGGCGCTCGCTGTATGCGCCAGCCTTATGCCTATGCAGGCATCGGCTCAGAACATTATGGACCCGTTCAACTTGCCGCCGGTGATGGACGCCAATGCGGTTAAGGCCGGTGATGGTATTTCGTATCGCGATGGCACGCGGCATAAGCTCGACGTTTATACGCCCGAACAGCGGGGGCAATTGGCCCCTGTTGTGTTCTTTGTTTATGGCGGAGCGTGGGTGCGCGGGCAGAGAGCGGATTATCAGTTTGCTGGACGCGCCTTGGCGGCGCGCGGCTTCGTGGTGGTCATCGCCGATTATCGCCTTGTGCCAGAAGTGCGGTACCCGGAGTTTTTGGAAGATTTGGCGCTGGCGATGCGTTGGACGCAGGACAATATCACCAGCTATGGCGGCGACCCCAATCGTCTGTTTCTCGCCGGCCACTCGGCGGGCGCTTACAATGCTGTAATGTTGGCTCTTGACCCAAGCTTTAGAAATGAAGCGGGCGTGACCATGCCGATCCGTGCTGTGGCCGGGCTTTCCGGGCCATATGATTTCTATCCATTTGAATATGGCGACGTGGTGGAGGCCTTTGGGCAGGCGCCAAATCCTGAAGGCACGCAGCCCATCAACCTCGTCACCCAGGACAGCCCGCCGATGTGGCTGGGGTCGGGCACGACGGACCCGATTGTGCGCGTGCAGAATACGCAGCGGCTCGCTGAGCGCCTGCAAAATCAGGGCGTGTGGGTCACGACCAAGTATTATGATGGGTATGGGCACATGGAGCCGGTGATCGCTATGGGCGCTATGTGGCGTTGGCGCATGCCGGTGTTGGACGACATGATCAGCTTCTTCACCCAGTTCGGGGCGTTCCCCAGCGGGGTGCCTTATGTGGCGGTGACGCCAGACGCCCCCCAGGAAGTGCCAGAAGGCACGATGGCGACCCAGGACGTTGTGCGTCAGCTGGATCGTCTGTTTGGACCGCTCAGCAATTAAGCTTGCGGGGTGATCGTCACCGAGGCGGCGGAGCGCGTGTTCGGGCCGTGATAAACGGCTTCGATATTGTTGCCGTCGGGGTCGAGTACGAAACAGGCGTAATAGCCGGGATGATAATGGCGGGCTCCGGGCCTGCCGTTGTCTGTGCCGCCAGCGGCAATGGCTTCGCGATAGAAAGCGTCTACGGCCTCGGGGCTTTGTGCCTGAAAGGCGAGATGAATATGGCTGGCAATCGTGTGTGCGTCTGCGGCATCGACAAACAGCTCATCGGCTTGAAACCAGCCTTGCCCGGATGCGGTGAAGGAAATTCCCAAAGTCCCGAGGACGCGCTCGTAAAATCGTTTGGTCACCGCAAAAGTGCGGGCGCGCAGATGAATGTGGTCGATGAGCCGACCAGTATGAAATTGCATTAGTCCCCCCAATACAAAAACGCCCGAACCAAAGGTCCGGGCGTTTTAAATTTATTCAGCTTCGTTGGCTGGAGCGGCGTTGAGCATGCCGTAGCGCTCAATACCGATTTTTTCGAGAAGCTCGAGCTGGGTCTCGAGGAAGTCGATATGGCCTTCCTCGTCCTTCAAGAGCTCATCAAAGATCTGCTTGGACACGTGGTCATGCAGCTGGGAGCAAATCGCGCGGCTGTTCCGATAGGCTTCGCGGGCTTCATACTCACCAGCAAGGTCGGCCTCGAGAACTTCTTTGATGTTCTGACCAATGCGCAATGGCGCGACGCGCTGCAGGTTTGGATGGCCTTCAAGGAAGATAATACGCTCGATCAAGCGATCGGCATGGTGCATTTCTTCGATGGATTCGGCGCGCTCTTTGGCTGCGAGCTTTTTAAAGCCCCAATCGTCCAAGAGACGGAAGTGCACCCAATACTGATTAACCGCGCCGAGCTCGAGAAAAAGGGCTTCGTTAAGCCGCTCTATGACTTGTGGTTCGCCTTTCACTGCGTACTCCAGTTCTCTGTTTCTTGAGTTTTTCCAACCCAGACTGGAGCTGTACCAGCTCAGCGGGCGGGATTGCTTGCTGTGCGTGGTAATTTTCTGTGACGCGGACGATGATGTCCACCACATTCGGAACGCAGCCTGCGCATTTCGCGCGTCGATTGAGTTCGGAATACACCTTCGCAGGAACCACCAATTGCCACGGATCAGCCTTCAACAGATCGAGGACTATCTCCTCAATCTCTTGGGACGTGATCATATTACACTGACAAACAAGCATCGGAGGGGCCAGAGGTTCCGTAATTGGGGGGAATAAACCCCTTCGATATATGAAAGTCAATGTCATAAATTGGTGAGCGATTGCGCCTGCTTAATCGTCGGTATTCGGCGTCTTGGTCGCAGAATCAGCGCCGGTGGGGCTTTTGCGTTGGCGCGCCGCGATAACCACGGCAGAGGCGGCCGAGCGATGGGCCGAGGAAAAGAACTCGCGATGGGCCAGAACCAGGACAGTGACCAGCGCGGTTGCAACTGCGAGCCACTCGGACACGAACCAAGCAGCCGTGGCCACCGAGAAGTAATAGGCACGAATGCCGGAATTAAAGTTCTTGGCGCCCAAGGCGTTCATGGCGGCAATCGAGTCGATTTCATCTTCCGTCGTGCGGCGGTCATGATCGAGCGCGCCCAGCATGATGCAATAGTGGTTGAACTGGCGCAGGGAGAGCGTGAAGGAAAAGAAGGCCAGCACGAACATGGTCAGCATGACGATGAGATGAAGCTGAACCTCGGAGACCGTGTAGGCCTCGTCGCGGGCAATGGAGTTGAGCGCTTCCATCACGGAATCGATTTGCCCAAAAACGGCGAAAACCGCGAGGACCAGCAGCACAGACGTCGAGGCCAGAAGACTGACCGAGCCCATGATGTTGCCTGAGAGGATGGCGTCAAACGGGCTTTCGCGCAGGGTGGCATTATACACCCAGCGGCGGCGCTGCATGTTCATGATCACCGAGAGCGAAGGGCGCAGCTTTTCGATCTGGGGGATGATGATGTTGTAGGCAAAGAAGGCCAGCAGCGGAAAAATAGAGGTGAAGAGCGTCGACATGCGCGGACCTGAAAAAGAGTTTGGCATGCTGACTATAGCGCCAGCATGCCAGAGCACTAGAGCCGATTAAATCGGACGAGGCATGTCGCGATGGATGGTCTCGATATCCGCGAGGACTTCGGGTGAGAGCACCAGATCCTTGGCCGAAAGACACTGGGCGAGTTGCTCGGTGGAGGTCGCGCCGATGATGGTCGAAGTGGCGAAGGGACGGGTGGTGCAGAAGGCAATCGCCATGGCAACGGGATCAAGGCCGTGCTGTTGGGCGAGGGCGTGATAGCGTTTGGTCGCGGCCTCTGAGTAGTCGTTCAAGCGCCAAAGGCCCTTTTGATACTCTTTGCGGCTCCCCTTGGGGGTCGCGCCGTCAAAATATTTGCCGGTCAGAACGCCCGCGGCGAGAGGCGAATAGGCCAAGAGCCCAATGTTTTCGTGATGGGTCACTTCCGCCAGGTCATGATCATAATTGCGACGCAGAAGATTGTACTCGTTCTGCACGGTGACGGGGCGGTCGACACCCATCTGATCGGCAAGCTGTGCCCATTTGGTCAGGCCCCAAGCGCTCTCATTGGAGAGCCCCCAGGAGCGGATTTTGCCCGCCGCCAAAGCTGCGTTGATCGCGCCGAGCACGTCTGCCATGTGGTCGAGAGTTTGCTTGGGATCGTGTTTTTCCGGCGCAAACTTCCAATAGTTTTCGAAGTGGTAGTGCGGGCGGCTTGGCCAGTGGATTTGGTAAAGGTCGAGGTAGTCGGTTTGGAGACGCTCAAGGCTGCCCTCGAGTGCTTGGGCAAAACTGATGCTGGAAGGGGCGGAGCCGTCACGAATATGGCGATGGCCTGGGCCGCCGATCTTGCTGGCGAGGACCCAATGCTCGCGGTCGCCATTTTGGGCGAACCAATTACCGATTATCTCTTCGGTTTTAAAACTCGTCGCGGGGCTGGCGGGAACGGCATACATCTCGGCCGTGTCCATAAAAGTGATGCCGGCGTCCTTGGCCATGGCGATCTGGGCATGGCCTTCGGCTTCGGTGTTCTGGCTGCCCCATGTCATTGTGCCGAGGCAAATGTCGGTGACGGTAATGTCAGTATGGCCAAGCTGTTTTAAACGCATATGAAATTCCAAGTCGCTCGAATTGCGCGAAAGCTAAACCAGCTTTGGCCTAGGGAAAAGCGCACAAAGGCGCCTTGGCGTCCATGTTTGTCCACAGACGCGATTAAATCCGTCGTGATTTTGAAATTGGAGGGTTGTGGTCTGCAATTATGCCGCCTATAACCCCCTCACACCGCGCCGCAAGGCACTGTGGTTGACGCGGGATGGAGCAGCCCGGTAGCTCGTCAGGCTCATAACCTGAAGGTCGCAGGTTCAAATCCTGCTCCCGCAACCAAATAAAACCCCAGTTTCTCGAAAGAGAAGCTGGGGTTTTCCCTTTTGGGTTCATGCATTACTTTGGTGCGAAGATAGCCTGTGGGCAACTTTTGGGTGGGGTTGCGGCGGCGCATTTGGTTCCCTATATGAAGCTCACACGACGCCGCAAGGCACAGTGATTGACGCGGGATGGAGCAGCCCGGTAGCTCGTCAGGCTCATAACCTGAAGGTCGCAGGTTCAAATCCTGCTCCCGCAACCAAACAAAACCCCAGTTTCTCGAAAGAGGACTGGGGTTTTCCGTTTTGGCGGGTTGGTTCTGAGTTGCAAGTCGTGGCGGTGCGTTCTGCGGTGTTTTGCCTGATCAAGGATTAGTGTCCACGCGAGTGGGCGTCGCGTCATTGAGCGCAATTGCATGACACTGCGATCTGCTCAATAAGGAGTTGGGGGTCCTTTGAGCTTTGAACCTGACTGCTCAGCGCAGGAAAACTTGAGTAGCTAGCGAATATGCATTTGCCGTCCCGGCGTGTCCTGTTTCAGGCTGCCAAAGTCGCAGCGCTGACGACCGCATTTACAATGTCGATTTCTGTCGCAATTCGCGCCTATATGGGTGTCGAAGCTGACGATGTTACGGTGGCTATTCGGCTGGTCATGCCGTTTGTGACGGCCTTTCCTATCGCGCTGGTGTATTTCAACACTCTCGACGCCTTGGAGCAGTCCTATGGTGCGCTTTTGCGCAAAAGTGCTGAGCTGTCGCGTCAGGCTATGGCTGATCCGATGACGGGTCTGCTCAACCGGCGTGCTTTCATTCCGCAATTTGAGCTCGCCACGGGGCATAATGTGAACGGGGTGTTTTTGGTCGCCGATGTCGACTTGCTCAAGCAGGTGAACGACCAATTCGGGCATGCTGTCGGTGATCATGTGATTATGGCGGTGGCGCAGGCGCTCTCTGCAGTCTTGCCCCAGGAGAGTCTTGTGGCGCGGATCGGTGGCGATGAGTTTTGCGCTTACGTGCCCAATGCCAGTCGCGAACAGGCGCTGCGTTGGCAGGTGGAAATCGACAAGCAGGTCGCGCTGGAGTTCCGCCGCATATCGAAAGTGGATGAGGAGCGTGCGTCAGTGAGCGTGGGCGTCACGCCGACGCGTCAATATCTGGATTTTGCCACTGCACTTATGGAAGCTGATGTTGGTCTATACGGGGCTAAGCGCGAACGCGGTGGCGCGGTGAAGGCGCGTGAAAGCTGATATCTTCTGGCAAATTGGCCACAGGTCTCGATAAAATTCCGCGACGGCGAGGCGGAGAGTTGTTCAAACTCGCGCAAAACCTGCATTTGGAAACGATCTGTTATCCATAGGCAGGGGGGATCTGTAGAATGCGGATTGCCCCTCTAGGCAATGGAAGGTACTTTAACAAGATCCGATTTTTCTGAGTCATTCAGCACTTCGGAAGTGTGCGTTAAAGTGAGGGAGCCTTCCCTCCCAAGCAGGCAATGCCTGGTGAGAAAGGCTGTATCTGTTGAAGCAGGCACGGGGCAAAATCTTAGAGCGGACTGCGCTGGTCTTGCTCGCTGGCATCGCGCTGGCGGGTGTTGCGCCTGTTTATGCTCAGGGATTGGTGCCGACCAATTTCTTCAACAGCCCGGTTGATCCTAATGCGCCAACCGCTGTGGAAGCGCAGCAACTCACCTTCAACAACACGACTAATATTATTGAAGCGCGCGGCGATGTCGTGGTGCGCGCTGATGGTTATGTGCTGACGGGCGATCAACTGGTTTATGATCGTGCCAACGGTGAGATGGATGTTCGTGGCAATGTTTCGCTGACTGACCCTTTTGGGAACGTGTCGCGCAGCCCGACCCTGAAGCTGACCGACAAGTTCAAAAAGGCAGTTCTCGATTCGCTGACCATCACCAATTATGATGGTTCCCAGATTACGGCTGACCACGCCGATTACGACCAGGCACTCAAGACTGTTCTGGATAATGCCAAGTACACGCCTTGCGGTGAGTGTGTGGATGACAAGGGGCGGCGCATTGGCTGGTCCATGCACGCCAATAAGGTCACCAAGGATGAAAGTGATGGCTCGCATGCTTTCGAGCAGCCAAGCCTAGCCGTTCTGGGTATGCCGATTGCTTGGTTGCCCTATTTGTGGCTCCCAAATCTCGATATGGATTGGCTACCGCAGCCAACAGTGACCTTTACCGATAGCCATGGTGTGCGCATTGATGCGCCGTTTAAGGCTTATTCGACCGCCTCTACCGATATTCTTCTCTCGCCCCGCTTAATGAGCCGTCAGGGCTTTATGCTTGGAGCGGAATGGGTCCAGCGTTTTGACAATGGCCGGATTTCGGTCAAGGCAACGGGTCTGCGTCAAGGCGATGACAGTGCCTTTACGTTCGCCGATGCGAAACGCGAATGGCGTGGGGCGCTGCAGACGGCTGGTGAATTTGTACCGGTCGAAAAGTGGGTTGTGGGATTTGCCTATGCGGCGGCCACCGACAACGCGTTTTACAAAGATTATGACGTCGAAGTTCGCCGTGCCAGCATCAACGAAGTTTATGCCACGCATTTGACCGAAGACACCTATGTCGACGCGCGCGTGCAGCAGTTCAACGTGCTCGGCGACAACCTAGAGCAGGAACGGCAGCAACAGGGCATGGCGCTGCCAAATCTACGCCTTGAACGCACGTTTGACCTGCCGCCGGGGGCAGGGCGCGTTGAAGTCGATGGGCGTATGCTCAATATCTACCGTGAGCGTGACTACTCCACGTCGGCCAATGGTGTGCCATATGACTATGGTTATGCGGGGACGCGTTTCCACGGCATGGTCGAGGCCAATTGGCAGAACCAGTATATTTTCGGTGGTGCGGCGGTGACGCCATTCTTGGGCGTGCGCGCTGACGCGGCCAATTATGATGGCAAATCGCCGTCGATCCATGCGCCAGACGAGCAGACATTGTTCGGCCTGACCCCAATTGCCGCCGTGGATGTGCGATATCCACTCGTGTCGTATAACACCGGCGTAACACATCTCGTTGAGCCGATTGCTCAGCTCGTCTATCGCGGCGCTGCGAACAGCCAGCCGGGGATTACCAACGAAGACTCTCAGAGTGTGATGTTTGATGACAGCACACTGTTCTCCTACAATCGCTTCACTGGGATCGATAAACAGGAGCGTGGGCTACGGTTGAACGTCGGCGGGCGCTATATGGCGAGCCTTAATGACGGCAGCTACCTCGAAGTGATCGGTGGCCAGTCCTATCAATTGGCGGGCGAAAATGCTTTCGCAGCTGCCAATCGTCAGCAAGTTGGCGTGGGGACAGGGCTTGAGACTGATGCGTCCTACGGCGTCCTCGGCGTTTATGGGGCACTGGCCAATCAATTGAAATTCGGCGGGAAGGTGCAGGTCGACAATGCGGACCTTTCAATCGCTCGTGCGGGCCTTGGTCTGAGCTACGCTCAAGACGGTTGGAGTGGTGCGCTCAACTATCGTTATGCAGAAGCGACCCCGCTCACTGGCAATATCCGTGACATGCATGAAGTGGGCGCGGAAGTGCGCGTGCCGATCGCCGATTACTGGTCGGTTACCAGTAATGCCTATTGGGATTTGAGTGCCAATAGCTTCTTGCAGGTGGGCGGCGGACTGCAATACGACGACGGCTATGTGCTGATTGGTGGGCAGATTACGCGTACTGGCCCAACTCACTCCACAGCCAACGATATGCGTGCTGTTGCAACTTTCCGTCTGCGGTCGCCCGCTGGGTTCAATCTCGGCTATTCGGGCAATGTGCAGCTGCCGGGTGTGGCGCAGTAAGGAGACCGGAACGATGATGAAGCGATTTCTGACTGTTCTGGCCCCGGTTATGATCAGTGTGGCGCTGAGCGCATGCTCGGGTTTCGCGCCGGTTTATGGCACCAATGCTGCTGGCGGGATGAGCAGCGCGAGCTTCCAGTTCGCTGAGCCGACCAACCGTATGGAACAGATCATCGTCAACCGCCTCAAAGTGGCCTTCCCTGGTCCCGCGAGCGTGAACGATCCAATTTTGAAGGTGTCAGCAGGTCAGGGGGGGCAGCAAAACTCGATGTCCACTGCCTTTGCGATCGCGCGGCCATCGAACCTTGAGGTTGCTGGCTCAGTGACGATTACGCAGGGCGAGACTGTGCTGTTCCAGACCACACGCGTGACGGGTACGGCGTTCCAAAGCGGCAAACTGACGGTGAACGAGCAGGAATCCGCTAAGGGCACGCAGGAATTGGCTGCTGCGAGCACTGCTGACTCGTTACGTGCTGCGATTTTGGCAGGCTACCGACCCGGTCAAATGGTGCCTGTTCGCTAATCGGCAACAGTGCGTGACGGTGTTCGCCCATTGTGAGAACGGACCTTTGCCCGATATTCTGAGCACAGCTCAGGAGTATCGCTATGTCACAGTATCATTTTCGCTCAGCGGATGGGGCGAGCGCTGATGCGCCGCTGATCTTTTTGTTCCATGGGACCGGGGGCGACGAAAACCAGTTCTTTGACTTGGCCGGACAATTGCTTCCGGGCGCACGCCGCGTGGCGCCACGTGGTGATGTCAGTGAACATGGAGCCCTGCGCTATTTCAAGCGCACGGGTGAGGGCGTTTACGACATGGCCGATTTGGCCCTGCGCACGGACGCTATGGCCGCCTTCATACGCGAGCAGATTGGTGCAAACCGCCCGAGCAAAGTGATCGGCCTTGGCTATTCTAACGGCGCCAATATTTTGGCCAATGCGCAATTTAATCACCCTGACCTGTTTGATACCAGTGTGCTCATGCACCCGCTCATCCCGTTTACGCCGGCTCCGGCCGATCTGACCAAGGCCGAGGTGTTGATCACGGCTGGGCGACGCGATCCCATGGCGTCGGCATCGGTGACTGAGGGCTTGGCACAGTATTTTGAGGCCAATGGCGCAGCGACCAAACTTGTCTTCCATGAGGGCGGGCACGAGGTGCGGCAGGAAGAGTTGATCGTTACTCAGCAGTTCTTGGCCTAGGCGAGAGGGTGACGGGCAGGCAAAGCGCGGTTAGGCTTCACCTCACTTATTGAGGAGTAGCTGATGATCCGCTTATTGCCTGCCCTGTCGCTTCTAGTTCTTCCCTCTCTCACCACAGGGCCGACATGGGCGGCGAGCTTTGATTGCAGCAAGGCCAGCACGCCATTCGAAAAGGCGATTTGCGACAATCCAGAAATCAGCGCTGCGGATGAGCGGCTAGCGAAAGCCTATGCTTTCTCCCTAGCGGGGCTGTCGCCCAGTGCCGAAGCGGCGGTGAAAAAGAGCCAGCAGGATTGGCTCTCCTATGCGCAGCGCGCTTGCTCGGGTGACAATGAAACCGTGACCAACGGCACGTTTGATGAGCGCATGGTCTGGTGCCTCAATCAGATTTATTCCTCCCGCCTTCGGGCGCTGGAAATGAGCCGGATTGTAAATGGCCATCGTCTCTATCCGGTGTCGACCTATGCCAGCTACATCGATAGCTACATCGAAGAGGAGCCTGATTTCCGCTGGCCTGTGGGGCAGCATGAATTGACCATTGTTCAGTTTGATAGCGATGCAGAGTTTGTGCCGGGGCTGAACAAAGCTCTTAGGGACTTGGGGGAAGAGCTTTCATCGGTTGGCGAGACGGACCTTGAAGGCGATGATGCGCCAGGTGGCGAAGACGCTACGGTAACGATTGGCCTGCAGCAATTGCACTGGAACGACCGCATCTCGTTTGAGGTGAGTTCGCAATGGTATCCGCATGGTGCCGCCCACGGCGGGTACAGCACAAGCTACCGACATTATTTACCCTCTGAAGGCCGTTTTCTTTCGGCGGATGATGTGTTCGAGGGCAAGAATTGGACGCTCGATTTAGCTAAAATCACGGCCGCAGCGCTCGAGGCGCAGCTGAGTGACATTCTGTTTCCAGAATCCTCAACATCTGAAGGGCTTGAAGACATAGTCGGCGATGTTGAGCGCTGGAATTTGTCCAATGAGCTGGGACTGCAAATTCAGTTCCAGCCCTATGAGGTTGCCGCATATGCCTACGGTGCGCCAAGCGTCTTTCTGCTTTGGGAAGATTTGGCGCCGCTACTGAAAGAAGGCAATCCGATCCACTAAGCGAGAAGATCGGACCACTCTGGGTGGCGCCGGAACTGCGCCACCACATAGGGACAGACAGGGTGGATCTTAAAACCGTGTTCGCGGGCATCGGTGATGGCGGCCTTGACCAGTTGGGCAGCAATGCCCCGGCCTTCATAATCACGCGGGACCCCGGTGTGGTCGATCACCATAGGGCCATCACCGGTCTTGGAGTAAGTCATTTCTGCCTCAGCGCCGGGTGCCAGAAAAATGACGTAGCGGCCACGAGTTGGGCCGGTTTCGCGCTGGATATTGTATTCAGTGTCGGCCATCATCGTCTCCATGATTAGGTATCTAATGTGGGGGCCGGACGCTAAGCGGTAAAGCCCCTGCACAGTATTTAGGGAATTTCGATGAACGAGCTTCTGCATCACATGGTTTCGAGCGGGCCCCGTCCTGTCGCCCCATTTAGTCATGCGGTGGAAACGGATGGCTGGGTTTTTATTACCGGGCAGATGCCGACTGATCCGAACAATCCCGACGCGCCGCTGCCCGAAGGGATTGAGGCGCAGACGCGCCGTGTCGTCGAAAACCTCAAAATTGTTCTTTCTGGGATTGGTCTGGGGCTAGAGCACGTCACTATGGCGCGGATCTATCTCACCGAATTTGAACGGGACTATGCTGGCCTAAATGCTCTCTGGCCGAGCTTTTTCGAAGTAGGCAAGCTGCCTGCACGTACAACTGTGGGCGTAACGGCGCTGGCGGTCGGCGCGTTGGTTGAGATTGATCTTGTCGCCAAGCGTCCTCGTTCTGCATAAATCGCCTTGCGCTCGGGTGTTGCAGGGCCTAACGACTTTAGTCGAATAACCGCTGACATTCGCGAGAGAGTTCATGCCGCAGGACGCAAACGCCATTCGTTCCATTCTGTCGCTGGCACCGGTGGTGCCTGTGATTATTCTTGATGATGTGGCGCAGGCCCGTCCGCTGGCCGAGGCGCTGGTCGCCGGTGGTCTGCCTATATTGGAAGTGACCCTGCGCACGCCAAACGCGCTCAAGGTCATGGAAGAAATGGCCAAGGTGTCAGGCGCGATCGTTGGCTCTGGCACGGTCCGCAATGCCTCGCACATGAAGAGTTCGGTCGACGCAGGTTGCCGCTTCATGGTCTCGCCAGGGGCGTCGCCGCGCCTGCTTGATGCGGCAGAAGACGTGTCCATCCCGCTCCTGCCGGGTATTGGCACCCCGACCGAGGCTATGGCCGCCGCTGAGCGGGGCTATTCCTTCCTTAAATTCTTCCCGGCGGAAGCTCTTGGCGGTGCGCCAGTGCTCAAGGCTTTTGCCTCGCCACTGCCAGACATCACCTTCTGCCCGACCGGTGGCATTGATATCGTCAAGGCCAAGACCTATTTGTCGCTGCCCAACGTCATCTGCGTTGGTGGCAGCTGGATCATGCCTGCGGATGCATTGGCATCGGGCGATTTTGCCAAAATTGAAGCGCTGGCGCGCGAAGCTAGCGCGCTCAAGGGCTAAGGACCTCGTCGCGTGGCCGGATCGGCAAAACCTGTTCCGGACCACGGGCTTGGCCATTTGCGCATTGTTCTCTCGGAAACCGCCTATGTCGGCCCCGGGAGAGCCGATCTCCTCGAAAATATCGAGCTGACGGGCTCAATTGCAGCCGCCGGTAAGGCGATGGGCATGAGCTATAAACGGGCGTGGAGCCTGGTGCAGGACCTCAATGATGGTTTTGGGCAGCCCTTGGTGGTGTCCAACCGCGGTGGCCCTACTCAGGGTGGGGCCACACTTACTCCCTTTGGAAGCGAGGTGTTGGCGGCCTATCGCCGGATGGAAGCCAGTGCGCAGCGCAGTATTGCCCATGAGGTGACGGCGCTGCGCGAGGCCATGGCAAAGCCAACAGCCTGAAAATCCGCTTGCCAGTGGGATGGTGTTCGGTCATCGATATGTTTGAAGAAACATATCGGGGGTGAAATGTTCAAACTGATGGTTGCGGTTGCGGCGCTTTTGGTCGGTGTTTTGCCCTGCGCTGCGGACCAAGTGCATGTGGCCGTTGCTGCCAATTTCACGAAAGTGGCTGAGCAATTGGCCGACGATTTTGCCAAAAATTCGGGCCACGAGGTGATGCTGAGCTTTGGGGCGACCGGACAGCTTTATGCGCAGATTAGCCAAGCGGCTCCGTTTGATGTGTTCCTGTCGGCCGATACTGCACGGGTCGAGAAGGCGATTGCAGAGGGTCATGGCGTGGCGGGCACGGAGTTTGTCTATGCCTTAGGTCGATTGGCACTCTATGCGCCCGGTCTCGAAACGGGTGAAGGGCCGCTTAAAGGCGACTTCCAAAAACTTGCCATTGCCGATCCGAAAGCGGCTCCCTATGGGGCGGCCGCAGTCGAAGCTCTTGAAGCACTGGAATTATACGAGGTTGTGGCGGACCGATTGGTGCAGGGCGAAAACATCACACAAACTTTGCAGTTTGTTGAAACTGGAAGCGCAGAACTCGGGTTCGTTGCCTTGAGCCAAGTGATCGGCAAAGACGATGTTTGGGTGGTGCCGTCCGAGCTCTATAGCCCGATTGCGCAGGGGGCAGTCTTGCTAAGTGGGGCTAAGGATAAGGATGCGGCAGAGGCATTTCTCGCCTATTTGCGCGGGGCGGAAGCGGTGGCAGTGATTGAGGCAGCGGGCTATTCGGTGGAGTAGTTTTTTGTGCTTGCCTTAACCCTGAAGAAAGGCCCCCTTACCCGGCGCTGCGCGCCGACCTCTCCCCGTAGGGGCGAGGTAAAGAAAGCGATGTGCTGAGGCGCAGATATAGAATGGCAAATGAATGGGTGAGCTGATTTCGCCAATCGTTTTAACGCTGACGCTGGCGCTGTGTGTCACGTTGATCTTGCTCGTGGTGTCGACACCTTTGGCGTGGTGGCTGGCGCATGGGAACGGGCGGGGGCGAGAGGTCGTTGGGGCGATTGTGACGCTGCCGCTGGTGTTGCCGCCCACAGTTCTGGGGTTTTATTTGCTATTGGCGCTGGGGCCATATGGACCAGGGGGCGCACTAGCCGGGCTTTGGGGGGCGAGGACTTTAGCCTTTTCATTCCAAGGCCTTGTCATCGGCGCGGCGCTTGGCTCGCTGCCGTTTATGGTGCAGCCGCTGCGCAATAGTTTTGCAGCGATTGAACAAGAGGTGCTTGAGGCGGCGGATACGTTAGGCGCGCGGCGGATGCAGAGGTTCTGGCGGGTGGCAGTGCCCCTGGCCAAGCCGGGCTATGTGGTCGGTGCGATTATGAGCTTTGCTCATACGATTGGTGAATTTGGTGTGGTGCTGATGATCGGGGGCAATATTCCGGGTCAGACCAAGGTTCTTTCCATCGCCCTCTATGATTTCGTTGAGCGATTAGAATGGGATAAAGCCCATATTCTGGCTGGGGGCATGGTCGTGTTCGGCTTTATAGTGGTGATGGCGACCTTGCGTTTTTCTCGTGGTTTTTCCGCCAATTCCTAAGGCCAAACGCGCCGGTGCGGGGCCTGTGCCGACACGAGGCGAGTGCTGAGTTTTGCTTTGTGCGAACAGACATTGACGACTAACATGTTAGTTGCTAGGCGAATGTCTCGGCCGGAGAAATTTTATGACCAAGCTCGATAAACTGCTCACCATTGATGAACTGATGGCGGAAGCGCGCCGTCGTGTGCCTAAGCAGTTTTTCGACTATGCCGACAGCGGTGCTTGGACGGAAAGCACCTATCGCCAGAACACAGAGGATTTCAAAAAGATCTTCCTCAAGCAGAAGGTCGCCGTGAACATGGAGGGCCGCTCGCTGGCCACGACGTTTGGCGGTCAGGCTGCGGCGATGCCGGTGGCACTGGCCCCAACGGGGCTGACCGGCATGCAATGTGCTGACGGCGAGATCAAAGCGGCGCGTGCAGCGGAAAAGTTCGGCGTGCCGTTTACGCTCTCGACCATGAGCATTTGCTCGATTGAAGACGTGGCCGAAAACACTTCTAAGCCGTTCTGGTTTCAGCTCTATATGATGCGCGACCGTGCCTTCATTGAGCGGTTGATTGATCGGGCGAAGGCCGCGAAGTGCTCGAAGTTGGTGTTGACCATGGATCTGCAAATTCTGGGGCAGCGCCACAAGGATTTGCGCAATGGTATGTCGGCTCCGCCAAAGTTCACGCCAAAGTTTATCTTTGAAATGGCCCGCAAGCCGCGTTGGGCCATGCAGATGCTGGGCACCAAGCGCCACTCATTCCGCAATATTGTGGGGCATGTCGAGGGCGGGGGCGACCTTTCAAGCCTGTCGCAATGGACAGCAAGCCAGTTTGATCCGTCGTTGAGCTGGAAGGAAGTGGCTTGGGTGAAAGAGCGCTTTGGCGGCGAGGTGATTGTTAAGGGCGTTTTGGACCCGGAAGACGCCAAGGCGGCGGTGGCGCATGGCGCAGATGGGGTTATCGTCTCCAATCATGGCGGTCGTCAGCTCGATGGTGCGCCAAGCTCGATCCGGGTTTTGCCAGAAATCGTCGATGCAGTGGGCAAAGACACAGAGGTCTATCTCGATAGTGGCATACGCTCTGGGCAAGATGTTCTCAAGGCGATGGCGCTGGGCGCCAAGGGCACTTTCATTGGTCGTGCCTTCCTTTATGGACTTGGGGCCGGCGGTGAGGCCGGGGTGACCCGCGCGCTCGAAATTCTCCGTCGCGAAATGGATATTACCATGGCGCTGTGTGGCGAGCGGGATGTGCGCAATATCGGCGCGCATAATCTCTATTCGGTCGATCTGCCGCCGCGTCGGCTACCCGGCCAGAGCTAAGGTAGGAAGCGTAGCGGCCACCGGGTCGCTACGCAGTTTTCTTTATTCGATGGCAAGATGCCAAACGCCGCCGACGCCGTCGCCGGTGATGTCGCCTGCGGCTTTGTCATCAACCCAGTAATAGAGCGGCGCACCTTTATAGGCCCAGATTTTGGTGCCGTCGGTGCGGTCGACTATGGTGAAATCGCCCTCGGCGGCGTCGCCATCATTGGCGAAAAGCGGTGGCCATTTTTCCACACAGTCATCGTAACAATTGGACACGCCCGAAGTATCCTTATCGAAGGTATAGAGCGTGAGCCCACCCGCGCCAGTCAGCACGGATTTGCCGCCGATATCGACGGATTTGACCGCGCCACCGAGATAGTCCGTGGCGAAGCTGGGAGCGGCGATAAGCGCCAGAATTGAAGCAAGAACGAGAGTTTTAGGCATACGCATAGGTCAGTCCTCCGCGTGAACAGGCTCTCTGCCTGCGGGAGGACAACGTTGATCGTGCGAAAAAGCGTCAAAGAAATTAACAAAAACAGTAAGTTGCTCTCTCTCTCTAAAAAATTACTCGCTGCGCACAAGTCGCTGGACAGAGTTCAAGACTATTGATTTTCTAGTGATTGATATCTGCATGACGGGAAACTCGTCAGCAGAATATTTGCAGGGAGGATATTTATGAAGAGACGTGAGTTTTTCAAATCAGCTTCTGTTGCAACCATCGGCGCTGCAGCAGCGACCACTCTGGCCGCTCCGGCGATTGCTCAGGGCAATATTACTTGGCGCATGACAACCACTTGGCCGAAGAATTTCCCCGGCCTGGGCATTGGTGCGCAGAACGTTGCTGACCGTATTACCAAAGCAACCGGTGGTCGTCTGACCGTGCAAGTATTCTCGGCGGGCGAATTGGTCCCCGGTCTGCAGTCGCTCGATGCGGTGATCGATGGTTCGGCCGAAATGAGCCATGGCACACCATATTATTGGCAGAACAAGAGCCAGGCTCTGAGCTTCTTTACCGGCGTGCCGTTCGGCATGACCAACCGCGAACTGACCGCTTGGGTGCGTTATCTCGGCGGGCAGCAAATCTGGGACAAGGTCTATGATCAGTTCGGTCTCGTCGGCTTTCTCTCGGGCGATACCGGGACCCAAGCCGGTGGCTGGTTCCGCAATGAGCTGACCGGCGTTGCCGATCTGCAGGGGCTGCGCTTCCGCACGCCGGGCCTTGGTGGTCAGGTGTGGGGTAAGCTTGGTGCGTCGGTGACCAATCTTGCCGCCGGCGAAATCTTTGCGGCGCTCCAGTCGGGAACATTGGACGCGGCTGAGTTCGTTGGTCCGTATAACGATCTGGCGCTGGGCTTTTATCAGATCGCCAAGAACTACTACTTCCCAAGCTTCGTCGAGCCGGGCTTGGCCACCGAGGTGGCGGTGGATAAGGCCAAATTCATGGCCCTGCCAGAAGACATTCAGGAAATCGTCAAGGCCTGTATTCAGGCGGCTTATGACGACGTGTCTTCCGACATGTATGCCAACGATCCGCGCGCGCTGCGTGCGCTCGTCGAGGAGCATGGCGTGCAGGTCAAGCGCTTCCCAGAAGAGATCATTGAAGCTGGCGCTAAGGCGTCGATGGAACTGATCGCGGAAATCCGTTCCGGTGGTGATGCACTCACCAAGGAAACAGCGGAAAGCTTTGTTTCGGCGTTCAACTTGCTACGCGAACGTACCGAAGGCACCGACATGCCGTATCTGGCGGCACGCGAAAAATACATCAAGTTCGACGCGTAAGTCGGGCGGATTTTTGACCGGTAGCATCGGGGCTCGTGAGGGCCCCGATGTTTTTTGTCCTGTCGGTTGATCTTGGAAACCACTCTTGCCGCGCAAACACTCCCGGGGGTGGGCAAGTGTTGAGCAGTCAAAGATTTACTTTCATCCCGCAGAGTACAAATATTGAAATTTCGACGTGGATTTTCAGAATGAATAGCGAAGACAATATTCCCTCAGAAATTTTGAATGCGCTGTTGTCGAGCATGTTTGAAATCTCACCTATCGCGATGTCGATCTCGACGAGTAGCGGAAGGGATTCTCAGTATCTGCGCGTCAACGAAGCCTATTTGCGGCTGGTTGGGCGTCAGTGGGCAGACCTTAAGGGTGTGAAGGTGGCCGAGAGTGCGGTGCGCGAGGATGAGGCGCGGATACGGCGGCATCGACGGCTGGCGACTGAGGGTGGCTATGTCGGGGAATATGTCGAAATCCACCGGGCGGACGGGGTAATCGTGCCGACGCTGATTTCGGCCCAGCGCAGCATTATCGATGGTGTGCAATATGACGTCGAGATCATCGTCGATATATCGGCGCGTATGGCCGAGCAAAGGGCACATGAGCAGGCGCTGGCGAAGCTGGCGCGAACTGACGTCATTTCCAAACTGCCCAATCGGCTGGCGTTTGACGAAAAGCTGCGAGAGGCGGTGGAGCGAGGCTGCGACTATGGGCGGCCGACGCTGGCGCTTCTCGACCTTGATGGCTTTAAGGCAATCAACGATCTCCACGGCCATGCGGCGGGCGATGAAGTGTTGCAAACCGTGTCCGACCGGATCGCGCAGACCTTGCGAGCCGAAGACTATGTCTTCCGCATTGGCGGCGATGAATTTGCCATTTTGTTCCGGGTGACACCGCAAGCTGTGTCTGAGGAACGGTTGGAGCAGATTATTGAGGCGGTTTCCGCGCCTATGGCCATCGCGGGTCAATCCATGGAAGTGGGCGTGTCGATGGGCGTGGTTCGGCTAGAAGACAATGAAGAGCTGATGAGCTTCTTCCGCAGGGCGGACAGCCAGATGTATGCGATGAAGAACCAGCGCAAGCCGACGCGGGTGCGGGGATAAAGCTAGGCCTCGTAGACTAGCTTTTGAATGCCGTTGGAATAGGTCTCAGCGCTGAGCAGCTTGAGGTTTTTCTTGGGCTTGTCAGTGGTGCTGAACAGGCGCTTGCCCGCACCCAGTAGGACCGGGAAGACCAGCAAGTGGTAGCGGTCGATAAGGCCAGCATCAGTTAGCGCGCGGGTGAGGGTGGCGCTGCCGTGGATGATCAGCGTGCCGTTAAAATGGGATCTGAGAGTGGCGACGTCCTCGATCGAGCGCAGGATGGTCGTGGCGCCCCAATTATTGACCAGATCGCTCTCATCAAGCGTCGTGGAGACGACAAATTTGGGCAGCGCATTGTAGCGGGGGAACTCTTCCGTCATGCCCGGCCAAATAGGAGCAAAGCTTTGGTAGCTGTGGCGGCCGAGCAGCATCGCATCCGACACGGATTGCTCTTCGCTTTTCATCGCATAGGCGTCTTCGACAAAGTCGATGTCTTGGAAGGTCCAGCCCGAATTGCGGTAGCCAGGTTCGCCGCCGGGGGCTTCTACCACACCATCGAGAGACATGAAGGCGGTCGAAATTATCGTGGCCATGATCGTTGATCGCATTGCTGAACAACGGGAGCATGACGTCATCACGGCGCGAAGTAAACGCAGATTCTGACCGCTGCGTTGGGGCTCAGGCGGCGTCGATGGGGAAGGGGCGCAGAACGAGCCAAGATTTGGGGCGTGACGCGACGATGCAGTCGAAGCGATTGCTTGGTGCCGCCTGCCCAAAATACCAATCCTCGGCGCGATGCCACTGGCGCTCCCATGGCCCAATAGTCCCCTCGCGGGCGATGAGGCGCTTGGTCCGTAGCGGGGGCGACGCCTCGACTAAGAGCGCTAGGTCGATGAGGTCGGAGAGTTCGGGCCGGGCCGAGTAAACGCCTTCGAGAATAATGAGAGGGCGCGGGGAGAGATGCACTGGTGTGGCGGCCAGGGAGCCATCGAAAGCAGCCCGATCAAAGCTGTAGTAGTGGGCGTTTGCGCGGTTTCGCAGTGTCGTTAAGATGCGCCGCTGTGCCCGCCAATCAATGCAATCCTCTGTGAGCTCTTTGGCACTGTCATGGCGCAGCGTGACGCCGCCGCGGTAAAAGTCGTCTCCTGAGATCAGCAGCGCGTTGGTGCGAGTGGCGAGGCCTGTTGCGAGCGTTGATTTGCCAACGCCGCTTCTGCCATCGATGGCCAAAACGAGGGGTTGCGAGTGCGTCTGGGCTCGACCGGTCAGGTGCTTGACCAAATGGTCTAGTGACGTGTCGACCATTCAACCTCCGCGCGGAGATATGGCGGCGTCTAGAGACGCCGCCATTTATGCCAGATCTTAGTTGTACAGCATTTTGGGCAACCAAGTGATCATGTCTGGGAACATGTAGAGGATCACAAGGGCAAGAATCTGGAGGCATGCAAAAGGAATGATGCCTCGGTAGATCGTGCCCGTGGTGACGGACGGCGGGGCTACGCCGCGCAGATAGAAGAGGGCAAAGCCGAAAGGCGGCGTGAGGAAGCTGGTTTGCAGATTCACACCCACCATTACCCCTAGCCAGATAGGATCGACGCCGAGCGTGAGCAGCACGGGGGCGGTGATCGGGATGACGATAAAGATGATTTCGAAGGTGTCCAAGATGAACCCCAAGAGGAACATCACGAGCATCACCACGACAATCGCCCCCATCGTGCCGCCAGGCATGGAAGACAGGAATTCATGAACGAGGTTTTCGCCACCCATCATACGGAACACGATGGAGAACACCGCTGCGCCAAAGAGAATAATGAACACCATAGAGGTGATTGAGGCGGTGGAGATGACAACCTGTTTTAAGACGCCAAAGTCGAGCCGACGACGGATCAACGCTAAGAGCATTGCGCCAACCGATCCAACCGACGCCGCCTCAGTGGGCGTCGCGACGCCAGCGAGAATGGACCCAAGCACGGCAATGATCAGCAGCAGCGGTGGGACGAGTGCCACCACAACTTCACGCATGAGCCCATCTTTTTCGCTCGCTGGAACCGGCGTTGCCGGAGCGGCTTGCGGATTGGTAATGGCAACGAAGATCACATAAAGCGCGTATAGCGCCACTAAGAGTAGGCCGGGGATAATAGCACCGGCAAACAGTGCGCCCACCGATACGGGTTCTGGAGCGAAATTGCCCTTGGACATTTGCACCTGCGCGTTAATGCCCGAGAGCATATCGCCCATGAAGATCAGCACGGTCGATGGTGGAATGATCTGGCCCAAAGTGCCGGAGGCGCAGATGACGCCGGTTGCCAGCTTTGGATCATAACCAGCGCGCGTCATAGCGGGCAGCGAAATCAGGCCCATGGTGACGACGGTGGCGCCGACAACGCCAGTGGACGCAGCGAGCAAGGCCCCAACCAAAATCACCGACAGGGCTAAGCCGCCGCGAAGGTTGCCGAAAAGCTTGCCCATGGTGAGCAGCAATTGCTCGGCAATGCCGGATCTTTCCAGCACCACACCCATGAAGACAAAGAGCGGCACCGCAACGAGGACCTCGTTGGTCATCAAGCCGATATAGCGCCCAGCCAGAGAGCCATAGTTGGAGGGGTCGTAGACGCCAAACCACCAACCTACGAGGCCGAAAATGAGAGCAGTTCCAGCGAGCGAGAACGCTACGGGAAAGCCGAGCATCAGCACGCCGATGACGCCGAGGAACATCGTCCCGGCGAGGATTTCTCCAAGAAGTACGGGATCCATCAGTGGGCTTCCTTCACGTCATCAAGCTTGTAGCGCAGGTTCTCAGGCAGCAGCGCTTCGCTGCCGCGTAAGACGAGAATGGCGCGCGCCGCCATTCCAATGCCTTGCAGGATGACCAGTATGGCGAAGACGATGATGAAGCTTTTGAGAATGAAAAGGCCGGGCATGCCACCGATATTGGCGGAGCCCTCATAATAGCTCCACGAGCGGCGAACAGCTGGCCAACAATACTGGATGACGATCCACATGAAGGGTAGCAGGAAGAAAACCACGCCGAACAGATCACGCCAAGCTTTGCTGCGCAAAGTCGCCGGGCGATAGAAAATATCAACGCGGACGTGATCGTCGCGCAGAAGCGCGAAACCAGCGACACCGGTGAACATGGCGCCAGCGAGCCAGACGTAAAGATCCTGCATCCATAGGATGGAGACATGGAAGAAATAGCGCTGAACTACCACGGTGAAGCAAACCAGCACGCAAGCCAGTGCGAGCCAGGATAAAATCTGGCCTACCAGCCAGTTAATAGAACTGATCAACCGGACCAGTGCGGCCAAAGCCTGCAATTCCGTTCCCCCCTCTAACCATTTTGTCCGCATTTAGTGTGCGGACAATCTCCTCAACTTGATTGAGCATTGATGATTGTGTGTGGTCAACTTGATAAGTGAACGGTTTAGATAAAATCCGTTCCGCATGCGGCATAGTCTTGCCGAGGCGCAACAATTGGTTGAGGGGGCTTGCTTGATGAGGACGCGGATGATTTAGGGGCGGTTCCAGTTTTCTTCCCTAAGGCCTCCCCATGATCCGCCTCGAAAGTATCGGCAAGCAGAACGGCAAGCAGATTGTCTTCATCGAAGCGTCGGCGGCGCTGCAGAAGGGCGAAAAGATCGGTCTCGTCGGTCCCAACGGCGCGGGGAAGACCACGCTCTTCCGGATGATTACCGGCGAAGAAAGCCCTGACGAAGGTCAGGTTTCGGTCGATCGCGGCACCTCGATTGGTTACTTCAATCAGGACGTGGGCGAAATGTCGGGTCGTTCGGCGGTGGCCGAAGTGATGAATGGCGCGGGCCCGGTTAGTGAGCTGATGGCGGAAATGGCGGAGCTGGAAGCGGCTATGGCTGATCCGGACAAAGCCGACGAAATGGACACGATCATCGAGCGTTATGGCGATGTGCAGGGACGCTTCCAAGAACTCGATGGTTATTCGCTCGACGGTCGTGCCCGCGAAGTGCTCGACGGTCTTGGCTTTAGCCAAGAGATGATGGACGGCGATGTGGGTAAGCTCTCGGGCGGTTGGAAGATGCGCGTGGCTCTCGCCCGTATCCTCCTCATGCGCCCAGACGTGCTGCTCCTCGACGAACCGAGCAACCACTTGGACCTTGAAAGCCTGATTTGGCTCGAAACTTTCCTCAAGGGGTATGCTGGCGCGCTACTCATGACATCGCACGACCGCGAGTTCATGAACCGCATCGTCAACAAGATCCTCGAGATCGACGCGGGTACTCTGACCACCTACACAGGTGATTACGAATTTTACCAAAGCCAGCGCGAGATCGCCAACCGCAATCAGCAGGCGCAGTTTGAGCGTCAGCAGGCGATGCTGGCCAAGGAAATCGCTTTTATCGATCGTTTTAAGGCCCGTGCGAGCCACGCCGCGCAGGTGCAGAGCCGCGTGAAAAAACTCGATAAGATTGACCGCGTCGAGCCGCCAAAGCGTCAGCAGGTTGTCGCCTTCGAGTTCCGTCCTGCGCCACGTTCGGGCGAAGACATTGTGCTCGTGAAGGGCGTGAACAAAGCCTATGGCTCTAAGGTAATTTACGAGAACCTCGACTTCCATGTGCGCCGCAAGGAACGCTGGTGCATTTTGGGCGTCAATGGCGCTGGTAAGTCGACCCTACTCAAGCTGGTTGCAGGTGCGACCGAGCCTGATGCGGGCACGGTGGGTCGTGGGCCAAGCACTAAGATGGGCTATTTCGCCCAGCATGCGATGGATTCCATCGATGGCGACAGCACGATTTTCCAGACGTTGGAGTATCATTTCCCGCAGGCTGGTCAGGCTCCACTGCGCGCGCTGGCCGGTTGCTTTGGCTTCTCGGGCGACGACATAGAAAAGAAGTGTCGGGTGCTGTCGGGTGGCGAGAAGGCGCGTCTGGCTATGGCGCTGATCCTGTTTGATCCACCAAACTTCCTCGTGCTCGACGAACCGACCAACCATTTGGATATTCAGACCAAGCAAATGCTGATTGAGGCGCTGTCGAATTTTGAAGGCACGATGCTGTTCGTCAGCCACGATCGCCACTTCCTCGCCGCGCTGTCGAACCGCGTTTTGGAGCTGACGCCAGAAGGCGTGCACACCTATGGCGGTGGCTATACCGAATATGTGACGGCGACTGGTCAGGAAGCGCCTGGTCTGCGCAGCTAATTCAGCGTCGCCCTTACTGGTGAGGCAAGAGACAAAGTGGTATCTCCCGAAACGAGACTGTGTTTTGGGAGATATGCATGTTCGTTGTGGGTGGAGAGAGCCTCGTAGACCTGGTGCCGGTGTCAAACGCGCCGGATGCAGACCGGCAGGCTCTACCCGGTGGGTCACCAATGAACTGTGCGATTGCTATCGCCAAGCTGGGCAATAAGTCCGGCTTCATGTGCCCCATCAGCCAAGATGAATATGGCGACATGCTGCTCAAGCCTTTGGCGGCGGCGGGGGTGGAGGTTTTGGTCAAGGAGCGCGTTGCTGCACCGACGACCAAGGCGATTGTTTCCTTCAATGAAAAGATGCAGGCCTCATATGTGTTTGAGCGTGGGGCAGATCGGGCCTTTACGCGCGACAGTCTGCTGAAGGCGCTCCCCAGCACGCTTGAGCTGTTCCAGATCGGTGGGTTCTGCCCCATTTTGGCCGAAGACGCTGTGGTTTGGGACGAGGTGGTGAAGTCGGCAATCGGTCGAGGCGCAACCATTTCTATCGACATCAATGTGCGTGAAAAGCTGGTCGATGATGAGGCCGGCTACCGCCAGCGCCTGTCGCGTTTCCTCGATCTGGCGCACATTATCAAGCTTTCCGAAGAGGACCATGATTGGCTCTCGCCGGGGCTCTCCATCGAAGAGCATGCAAAGGAACTGCTCTCGCGCCCCAATAGCGAACTGGTGGTGGTGACGCTGGGCGAGGGGGGCTCAATTGCTTTCTCCCATGCTGGTCATGCGAAAGCACCGATTTATTCGCCGCCGGTTTTTGGGGACACGGTTGGGGCAGGGGATAGTTTGATGGCAGGCATTCTGACCTGGCTCTACGAAGCCGACGTGCTCAAGGCGCATAGTCTGCTGTCGCTCAACGATGAGCAGCTGGAAGACATGCTGGAATTCGGTGCGGTAGTTGCTGGGATCAATTGCGGTCGTACGGGCTGCCAGCCGCCGACCCGTTCCGAAGTTGAGCAGGTAATGTCGGAACTTTAGGTCTTGGGGGCTCGCTGATGGGCCCCTTCACCTAACCTCTCCGTAAAAGGAAGGTTGAAAAGCGCATTGAAAAGAAAAGGGCCCGATGGGGCCCTTTATAATTTGCCATGTCAGCTTTGGCCTTAGGCGGTGTAAGCTTTGACGTTCTGGCGTTGCTCGCCAAGACCGTCGATGCCCAAATGCATGACATTGCCCGGCTTGAGCCAAACGGGCTCTGGCTTGATGCCCATGCCGACGCCTGGAGGGGTACCGGTGGAAATGACGTCGCCTGGCTGTAGGCTCATGAACTGGCTGACGTAGGAGACAATGGTCTTGACGTCGAAGATCATGGTCTTGGTGGAGCCGTTCTGGTAGCGCTTGCCGTCAACCTCGAGCCACATTCCAAGGTTCTGCGGATCTGCGACTTCGTCCTTGGTGACGACCCATGGGCCAATCGGGCCGAAGGTGTCGGAGCCTTTGCCCTTATCCCAAGTGCCGCCGCGTTCGGTCTGGAAGTGGCGCTCGGACACGTCATTGATCAGGCAATAGCCTGCAACGTGATCCATCGCGTCTTCAAGCTCGACATAGCGCGCTTCAGTGCCGATGACGATGCCGAGTTCGACTTCCCAATCCGGCTTGATCGAATTCTTTGGAATGATGACGTCGTCATTGGGGCCGATGATGGCGCTGGTGGCCTTCATGAAGATGATCGGCTCAGCTGGGATCGGTGCGCCCGTTTCAGCGGCGTGATCGGCGTAGTTGAGGCCAATGCAGATGAACTTACCAACGCGCCCGACGCAGGGGCCGATGCGTTCACTCGCCGAAAGCGTCGGCAGCGCAGCGAGGTCGGCCTTTTCAATCTTGGCCAGACCGGCAGGCGTGAGAACATCACCGGCGATGTCATCGACGACAGAGGATAGATCACGGATCGACCCGTCAGATGCGAGGATCGCTGGCTTTTCGGCGCCCTTAGCACCTACGCGCAGAAGTTTCATATGAGGTCTCCCTTGAACTTGGCTCTGTCTTACAAACTAACATGTTAGCGTGTCGAGGCCGCTAGACGGAAAATCCGTTCGGTTCGACTTAAGACTGACGGATCACGCCTTTCTTGAGAAGGATGTTGCCATAGAGCCGGCCCTCGCCGGTCTGCACCACGGCGGACGCGCCACGCGCACGGTCATAGAAGGCGAAGCGTTCAATGGTCGAGAATTTTGCGGCGGGTTCGTGCTTGGCGATGATCTGTTCGAATTCGCCAAAAATCGGGGGCTTGGCGTTCGGATCGCCGACGACAGCCATGGCGATAGCGGCATGATCGACAAAATCATCGAGCGGAAGCAGCGCCAGCACGGCGTTTAGGACATCGGTGGCGGAGCTGCCATCGGCGCGGATCACTTCGGGACCCAGATATTCTGCCGGGAAATTGGCGTCGACAATGGCGATCTCATCGCCGTGGCCCATGGCGCGCAAGGCGTAAAGCAGGTCTGGGCTGAGAATGGCCGGAATATTCTTGAGCAATGTTTCCTCCCTGAAACAAAGGTTTAGCCGAAGGGGAAATCGTCCTTATTGGCGGTAAATTCGGCGCCGTCGGCGAACATGAGTGGATGCTCTGTGGCGAAAGCGAAAAGTTCGATCATCACAGCATCAATGTGAGCGCGAATGGCGGTGATGGCCTGGCGTTCGTTATTGGCGAGAATGCCGTCGAAAATGGCCTGATGTTCGGCAATGGTGTCGTTGAGGCGCCGCGGGGTGATGATCAGGCGGCGCGCGCGGTCAAGATTGGCGCGCGTCTTATCGATCACCGACTTCACCTTATTAAGGCGCATCGAGGTGAAGATGATGTCGTGAAATTCAACGTCGATCTGATGGAAAGCTTCTTCGTCGTCGCGCTGCGCTGCATCGCGCTGGGCCGCCATGTTGGCATGGAGCGCGGCGATAACGCTCGCGTCGTGCTTGCCGATGAGAACGCGCAACGCTTCGCTCTCAATGCCTTTGCGGATCAGCATATATTCGCGCACATCGGCAATGCGAATGAGGGAGACGGTGGAGCCGCGCTGAGGGGCGATATCCACCAAACCTTCTTCGGCAAGGCGGGCTATGGCCTCACTAACGGGGAACCGCGAGACACCGAGTTGGGCGCAAATGGCGTTCTTGTCGAGCATGACGCCGGGTTCGAGTTCGAGCGTGACAATTCCCTGACGCAGAGCGTTCGTCACATCTACGGTGACAGTGCCGCGGGCTAGAGACCCGGGAGCGCCAAGAAAATCATACATACCAGTTTGCGTCCTCATGCTAACATGTTAGTTAGGGTTCGAGTGTTTGACAATGCGCTGCCGTGCTTAGAGTTCCAATGCCTATGGCACAAGTGAGCTGGCGTCACAGTCATTGTTAGAATGTGTGAAGGCCCACGATGACCGAAGCTATGATCCGCCCCGAAGGCAAAACGCTAGTTTTGAACGCTGCCGATAATATTGCGGTGGCACTGGCAAACTTGGATGTGGGCACGCAGACGCCGCAGGGCGTGGCGATTATTCGGCGGGTGCCGCGCGGGCATAAATTTGCCACGCAGCCGATTTTGGCCGGTGAGGCGGTCGTCAAATTTGGTCAAATCATTGGTTTCGCCAAAGAGAACATCGCGCCGGGCGACTGGGTGCATGAGCACAACTGCGGCATGGGCGGGCCCGATGGGTCGCTGAGCCATGATTATGCTTTTGCGCAGGGCGCGTTGCCGATAGATTTTGTGCCCGCCGAAAATCGGGCCACGTTTCAAGGCTTTAAACGGGCGAATGGCTCGGTGGGGACGCGCAACTACATCGGTATTTTGACGTCGGTGAATTGTTCGGCAACCGTCGCGAAATTCATGGCGGAGGCGATTAACCGCTCCGGCGTGCTTGATGATTATCCCGAAATCGATGGTGTTATCCCCTTTGTCCATGGCACGGGCTGCGCCATGGACCTCTCGGGGGAGGGGTATCAAATCTTCCGCCGGACCCAGTGGGGGTATACGTCCAACCCCAATCTGGGGGCGGCGCTTCTGGTCGGCCTCGGTTGCGAAGGCTTCCAGATCGACAAGATGAAGGAAGCCTATAACCTCAAGGAAACCGACACCTTCCAGACCATGACGATCCAAGAGATCGGTGGGACGAAGAAGATCATTGATTGGGGTGTCGAGCGAATAAAGGAAATGCTGCCGGTAGCAGCGCGGGCGCGACGCGAGACTGTCGACGCTTCGCATCTGTCGCTGGCGCTTCAATGCGGTGGGTCGGATGGCTATTCGGGCATTACCGCGAACCCGGCTCTGGGCGTTGCGGCGGACTTGCTGGTGAAGCAAGGCGGCACGGCCATCCTTTCGGAAACGCCAGAGATTTACGGTGCGGAGCACTTGCTTACGCGCCGCGCAGTGAACCAGGAAGTGGGTGAAAAGCTCATAGCGCGCATAAAGTGGTGGGAGGAATACACCGCGCGCAATGGCGGGGAGATGAACAACAATCCATCGCCGGGCAATAAACTTGGTGGGTTGACGACGATTTTGGAAAAGTCGCTCGGTGCCGCGGCCAAGGGCGGCACGACGCCGCTTACCGCTGTTTATGAATATGCCGAAAAGATCACCGAAAAGGGCTTTGTGTTTATGGACACGCCCGGCTTTGATCCGGTGTCTGCAACGGGGCAGGTGGCGGGTGGGGCCAATATTTTGGCGTTCACAACCGGCCGTGGCTCCGCCTACGGCTGCAAACCAGTACCGTCGATTAAGCTCGCGACAAATTCGGACATGTATGCGCGCATGACGGACGACATGGACATCAACTGTGGGGACATTGTTGAGGGCGTGTCGATCGAGGCCAAGGGGCAGGAGATTTTTGATCTGATGCTGCGCGTGGCTTCAGGCGAAGAAACCAAGTCTGAAGCGCTGGGCTATGGCGACAATGAATTCGTGCCTTGGCAAGTTGGCGCGGTGATGTAATCGCTGCCATTTGGCCGGACAAAGAATGGGCGGCACTTAGGTGCTGCCCTTTGCTTTTTTTGACGTGCAAATCAGAAAATCTCCAAGAAACCGAAAAATGAAATTGGGGTCTTGAAGGGGCATTTTTGAACCCTACATCTGAAGCGTTCGCCGGTATCCGGGAACGCCGGTTCAGGAAATACAGCGCTCGCCACAGATGGGGGTGCATCTTTTATGGGCCGGAGCAAACATCCACGTTGCTTAATGAAAGAATGTGAAAATGCAGACCGTCGATTTCTCCCCATTCTACCGTTCCACTGTTGGCTTTGATCGCCTGTTCAACCGTTTGGACACACTTTCGGCTCAGGAAACGAAGAGCTACCCTCCTTACAACATTGAGCGCACCGGTGATGATGCTTATCGCATCTCCATCGCAGTTGCAGGTTTCTCCAATGGCGACATCGCAGTCGAAACCAAGGAAAACAGCCTCGTGGTGAAGGGTGCCAAGGCTGTTGAAGCTGGTGACACCAAGCGCGAGTTCCTGCATCGCGGCATTGCTGAGCGCTCCTTCGAGCTGCGCTTCCAGCTCGCTGACTATGTTGAAGTGCAAGGCGCGAGCCTCGAAAATGGCCTGCTGCATCTCGAGTTGAAGCGCGAGCTGCCGGAAAGCAAGAAGCCGCGCACCATCGCAATCAACTCGGCAGCCCCGACTGCCACCATCGAAGACAAGTCGGTTAACTAACCTCCTCTGGGCCCGCTCTTCCTCCTGCGGGCCCTATCTCCCTCCGACGTCCATCGGATAGGCAAAGGCGCAGGCTCGTTCCCTGCGCCTTTTTCTTGTGCAGTCAGAGTGTTTGCATCAAATAGGAGTTTCGCACTCCATGCCTGAAATTCTGGCGGTTTTGCGACAGATGTCATCCTTAGACGGGCATTCTCCTATCATTTCCTATAGGCAATTCCACGGAACTCCTATTTTTTCTTCTCGTGCTGCGTCGAAACTGCTTGCTGCCAGTTTGGAATTATGCAAATGTGCAAGTGTTAGGGCAGTATCTCTGTCCTATCTCCGTGCGTCCCGCTCTCCGCGGTCAAGCGCACACGCTGGTTCGGCTGGCCCGCTTATCGTGAGCGGAAACGGATAGGCGGGGCGAGAGGAAGCCCGAAGTTGAGCGGCCATTTGGATGCAGCGCCGCTACCCTATATTATCGACGGATACGCCGTTCGAGCCGTACGCTGTACGACCCGCAACTTCGCCGTGTCTGTTATTAACTTGCGGCTTGCCGCCTGTGCATTCGTCCCCCTGTGAAGGGGCAATTCAGTTAAGGGATAAGTTTGATGGTCATGAGCCCAGGATCGAACCAGACGCCAACACGCCAGTCCGCCGCCGGCGCGGTTCAGGGACGCCCGGCGGCACAAGGCCTGTATGACCCCAAACGCGAGCGCGATGCCTGTGGCATCGGCATGATCGCGAACATTAAGAATAAGCCTAGCCACGAAGTGGTCCAGAAGGGTCTCGAAATCCTCGAGAATCTGGAACATCGCGGCGCCGTTGGCGCAGACCCTTTGATGGGCGATGGCGCTGGCATTCTCGTGCAGACACCGCACGCCTTCTTCAAGAAGGTGCTGCCCTTCGCGCTTCCCGAAAAGCACCACTACGCAGTCGCAATGATCTTCTACCCGAATGGGGAAGAGCTCAAAGTCCGTTGCGCCGAAGTGGTTCGTCGCTGCATCGCCCAAGAAGGCCTCACCGTTCTCGGCGAGCGCACTGTGCCTTGGGATAACTCCAAGCTTTCCGAAGGCGTTGTCGCCACGCAGCCGATCATCGAACAGATGGTTGTGGCGCGTCCGGACGGCCTGACCCTCGATGAGTTCGAGCGCAAGCTCCTCATCGTGCGCAAAGTCATTTCCAACACCGTTTATGGCGAGATCCCCGAGAGCCAGTCGGACAACGGTTTTTATGTCGTGTCGATGTCGGCCCGTACGCTCGTCTATAAGGGCATGTTCCTCGCGGACCAGCTGGGCGCATTCTATACCGATCTTCACGACGAAGATTTCGAAAGCGCGATTGCCCTTGTGCACCAGCGTTTCTCGACCAACACCTTCCCGTCATGGAAGCTGGCGCACCCCTATCGCATGACCACCCACAATGGTGAAATCAACACCATCCGTGGCAACGTCAACTGGATGGCTGCCCGTCAGGCTTCGGTGCACTCCAAGTATTATGCCGAGGATATCGGCAAGCTTTGGCCGATCTCCTACGAAGGTCAGTCCGATACGGCATGCTTTGACAACGCGCTCGAATTCCTCGTGCGGGGTGGCTATCCGCTGCCGCACGCAGCGATGATGCTCGTGCCAGAAGCATGGGCTGGTAACCCGCTGATGGATGAAAAGCGTCGCGCTTTTTACCAGTACCACGCCTCCTTGATGGAGCCATGGGACGGTCCGGCAGCGATGTCGATCTCGGACGGCCGCTATGTTGTGGCAACGCTCGATCGTAACGGTCTGCGCCCGGCACGCTACCTTGTGACCAAGGAAGATCACGTCATTCTGGCATCGGAATCGGGCGTGCTCGATATTCCGGATGAAGACATTGTTGAACGCTGGCGCTTGCAGCCGGGTCGTATGTTGCTCATCGATCTGGAGCAGGGTCGCATTATCTCGGATGACGAGATCAAGTCGACGCTCGCTACCTCCAATCCATATGCTGATTGGCTCGCGCGCACCCAGATCGTTCTGGAAGATCTTCCCGCCGTTGCACCAAAAGCTCCGGAGTCGACCGAAGCGCTGCTCGATCGCTTGCAAGCGTTTGGCTATACGCAGGAAGACGTAAAACTGCTGATGGCGCCAATGGCGACCACTGGGCAGGAAGCCGTTGGCTCGATGGGGACGGACACACCGCTGTCGGCGCTGTCGAACCAGTCCAAGCTGCTGTACACCTACTTCAAGCAGAACTTTGCGCAGGTCACCAACCCGCCAATCGATCCGATCCGCGAAGAATCGGTGATGAGCCTCGTCTCGTTCATTGGTCCGCGTCCGAACCTGTTTGACCTAGAAGGTCTTTCCAAGGTGAAGCGCCTTGAAGTGCGCCAGCCAATCCTGACCAATGAAGATCTCGAAAAGATCCGTGGCATTGGCGAGATCGACAGCAACCAGTTCAAGACCAAGACGCTCGACATTACCTATCCTAAGTCGGAAGGTGCTGAAGGCATGGAAGCGGCGATTGAACGCCTCTGCCAGGCCGCAGAAGATGCCGTGCGTGGTGAATACAACATCATCATCCTGAGCGATCGTTTGGTTGCCGCAGATCGTCTGGATATCCCGACCCTGCTGGCGCTCGCGGCTGTTCACCACCACCTGATCCGCAAGGGTCTGCGTACCTCCACCGGCCTCGTGGTTGAAACGGGTGAAGCCCGCGAAATCCACCACTTCGCTATGCTCGCGGGCTATGGCGCAGAAGCGATCAACCCATACCTCGCTTTCGAAGCGCTGCAGTCGCTGCATGCTGAAAGCAACTTCCCTGAGGAAGTGTCGGCGGATGAAGTGGTCTACCGCTACATCAAGTCCGTCGGTAAGGGCCTGCTCAAAGTCATGTCCAAGATGGGCATTTCGACCTACCAGTCCTATTGCGGCGCGCAGATCTTTGATGCGGTTGGTCTCAACTCCGATTTCGTCAACAAGTACTTCTTTGGCACCTCGACCTCGATCGAGGGCGTGGGCCTTGGTGAAGTTTCGGAAGAAACCGTTCGTCGCCACGACCTCGCTTTTGGCGATGATACCGTGCTGCGCAAGTCGCTCGAAGTCGGTGGCGAATATGCCTACCGTATCCGCGGCGAAAAGCACGCTTGGTCCCCTGACGTTGTCGCTGACCTGCAGCATGCTGTGCGTACGGCTGATGAAGCGCCTGAGAATGCTCAGGACCGCTACAACAGCTTTGCTAAGCGCGTGAATGAAGCTGAAAACGGCTATCTCGCCATTCGTCACCTCTTGGACGTGAAGCCAATTGGCGAGGCTGTCGCATTGGACGACGTTGAGCCAGCAGCAGACATCGTCAAGCGTTTCGTCACCGGCGCGATGAGCTTCGGCTCGATCAGCCGTGAAGCGCATACGACGCTTGCTCAGGCCATGAACAAGATCGGCGGCAAGTCCAACACCGGTGAAGGTGGCGAAGAGCCTGATCGCTATAAGCCACTGGCAGATGGTTCGCAGAACCCACTGCGTTCGGCCATTAAGCAGGTTGCTTCGGGTCGCTTTGGTGTGACGGCTGAATATCTGGTCAACTCGGACCAGATCCAGATCAAGGTTGCACAGGGCGCAAAGCCAGGTGAAGGCGGTCAGCTGCCGGGCCATAAGGTCGACTGGATTGTGGCCAAGACCCGTCACTCGACCCCAGGCGTGGGCCTTATCTCCCCGCCGCCGCACCACGACATCTACTCGATCGAAGATCTCGCGCAGCTCATTTACGATCTCAAGAACGTCAATGAACAGGCCGACATTTCGGTCAAGCTCGTGTCAGAAGGCGGTGTTGGTACGGTTGCCGCTGGCGTTGCCAAGGCACGTGCGGACCACATCACCATCTCCGGCTTTGACGGTGGCACCGGCGCTTCGCCGCTGACATCGCTCAAGCACGCTGGTGGTCCGTGGGAAATCGGTCTGGCAGAAACCCATCAAACGCTGGTGCTCAACCGCCTGCGCTCGCGTGTTCGCCTGCAGGTTGACGGTGGTCTCAAGACCGGCCGCGACGTGCTGATCGGCGCGCTGCTGGGGGCTGATGAATTCGGCTTCTCGACTGCGCCATTGATCGCGGCTGGCTGCATCATGATGCGTAAGTGTCACCTCAACACCTGCCCGGTTGGCGTTGCTACCCAGGATCCGGTGCTGCGCAAGCGCTTCAAGGGCACGCCAGAACACGTCATCAACTACTTCTTCTTTGTGGCAGAAGAGCTGCGTGGCATCATGGCTTCGCTGGGCGCACGCACGCTCAATGAGCTGATTGGCCGCTCGGACCTGCTGGCACAGAAGGGCGTAGATACCCACTGGAAGACCGCAGGTGTTGATCTTGCTAAGCTGATCTACAAGCCAGAGCCTCTGGGTGAAGACACGATCTTCCACTCGGAAGTTCAGAACCACCACCTTGAAGCTGTGCTTGACCGTCAGCTGGTTGAGCTGGCCGCTCCGGCACTCGAAAACGGCACTCCGGTGCAGATCGATCTGCCGATCCGCAGCCGTGACCGTTCGGCTGGGGCAATGCTCTCGGGCGCTCTCGCCAAGAAGTACGGCAATGACGGTCTGCCGGAAGACACCATTTCGATCACCCTGCGGGGCACGGCTGGTCAGGCATTTGGTGCCTTCCTCTCGAAGGGCATTTCCATCGATATGATCGGCGATGCCAATGACTATGTCGGCAAGGGCCTTGCTGGTGGTCGCATTGTGGTGCGTCCATCCGACAAGATCGGCATTGTTCCGGAAAAGTCGATCATCGTTGGTAACACCGTTCTTTATGGTGCGACCTCAGGTGAATGCTACTTCCGCGGCGTTGCTGGCGAGCGTTTCGCCGTTCGTAACTCCGGCGCTATTGCAGTTGTCGAAGGGACGGGCGACCACGGTTGCGAATACATGACCGGTGGTCTGGTCGTCGTCATGGGCAAGACCGGTCGAAACTTTGCTGCAGGGATGTCCGGCGGCGTGGCTTATGTTCTCGATGAGGAAGGTACCTTCCGCGATCGCTGTAACCTGGCCATGGTCGATCTCGAACCGGTGCAGGAAGAAGAAGATCTGATGCAGAAACTCCACCACCACGGTGGGGATCTCGAATGGCATGGCCGTGTCGACATCTCTGGCGACATGACCAAGCACGACGATGAACGTCTGCACCAGCTGATCTCCAACCACCTGCACTACACCGGCTCGACCCGCGCCAAGTATATCCTTGAGAACTGGACCGAGATGCGTCCGAAGTTCGTTAAGGTCATGCCGGTCGAATACCGTCGCGCCATCCTTGAGATGGAAAAGAAGCGCGCCTTTGGCGTCAATGTGGCTGCTGAGTAAGGGGAGAGCGAGCAATGGGTAAGGTTACTGGCTTTCTCGAAATCGAACGTGAAGAATCCCGCTATCAGCCGGCTTCGGACCGTATTCGTCACTTTGGTGAGTTCACCATTCCACTGTCTGAAGCGCGCGTCACCGATCAGGCGGCGCGTTGCATGGACTGCGGCATTCCCTTCTGCCACGGCGATACGGGGTGCCCGGTTCACAATCAGATCCCGGATTGGAACGACCTCGTTTACAACAACGACTGGGAAGAGGCTGCGCGCAACCTCCACTCGACCAATAACTTCCCCGAGTTCACTGGCCGCATTTGCCCCGCTCCGTGCGAGGAAGCGTGTACGCTGAATTTGGAAGATAGTCCGGTCGCGATCAAAACTGTTGAGCAAGCGATTGCTGACAAGGCGATCCGTGGCGGTTGGGTCAAGCCGGTCATCGCGGAAACCAAGACCGGCAAGAAGGTCGCCATCGTTGGCGGTGGTCCTGCAGGCATGGCTGCGGCCCAGCAGCTGGCGCGTGCAGGCCATGACGTTCACCTCTATGAGCGTGAGCCCAAGGCTGGCGGTCTGCTGCGCTACGGCATTCCAGACTTTAAGATGGAAAAGGAACACATCGACTTCCGCGTTTCGCAGATGGAAGCCGAAGGCGTCACTTTCCACTATGGCGAAAATATCGGTGTCACGCGTCCGCTCTCTGAGCTTCAGGCTGGTTACGACGCGGTGCTGTTGACCGGGGGTGCAGAACGTCCGCGCGATGTGGATGTTGAAGGCAAGGACTTTGACGGCGTTCATTTCGCCATGCCGTTCCTCGTCCAGCAGAACCGCCGCGTCGGTGGCGAAGACGTCTCCGAACAGTTCCAGCTGTCGGCTGCGGGCAAGCATGTCGTGGTTGTCGGTGGTGGTGACACTGCCTCTGACTGCGTTGGTACTTCGTTCCGTCAGGGCGCGATTGCTGTGACCCAGCTCGACGTGCGTCCCATGCCACCAGAAATGGAAGACAAGCTGACCAACTGGCCAAATTGGGCGGTTAAGATGCGCACCTCGTCTTCGCAGGCAGAAGGCGCGATCCGCGAGTTTTCTGCAGGCACGATGAAGATCATCAGCAATGCCAAGGGGCATGTCACGGGCGTTGAATGCGCGCGTGTTGATCGTTCGCGTAAGCCAATTCCGGGTTCGGAATTCATCATCAAGGCCGACCTCGTGCTCTTCGCCATCGGCTTTGCTGGTCCAGTTGCCGAAGGCATGCTGACCGAACTGGGTGCCGACCTCGACAAGCGTGGCAATCTCTTCGCTGATACGTTCACCTACAAGACCTCGGTCGATAAGGTTTACGCAGCAGGCGATATGCGCCGCGGCCAGTCCCTCGTGGTCTGGGCGATCCGTGAAGGTCGTCAGGCTGCTCGTGCGATTGACCTTGATTTGATGGGCAAGACTGCACTGCCGCGCTAAGCGGCTAGGGTTGAAGTGAATAGAAAGCCCCGCTTCGGTGGGGCTTTTTTGTTTTAACCGGTTCCTCCCGCGTTCATAGGGGAGCAGAGGGGAAGGCGTGCAATCTAGGGAGTAAGTAAGCCTTCTGTTGACCCCAAACCCGCCCCGCTCTAAGACCGCACTCTCTGCGCTGCCGAGGACTCACATGAGCCACACACCTTACGTCATTGATGAATTGATCTCCGCCAAAGCCATCGCTGCACGCGTTGAGGCGCTGGCGAAGGAAATTTCGGCTCACTACTCGGATACCGACAAGCTGGTGGTTGTTGGGCTGCTGCGCGGCTCGTTTATTTTCATCGCGGATCTCGTGCGTGAAATTAATCTGCCAGTGGAAGTCGATTTCATCGAAGCCTCATCCTATGGCGACGGCATGGAATCGAGCCGTGAAGTGCGCATCTTGAAGGATCTGCGTGGCGAAATCGGTGGTCGCGACGTGCTGGTGGTGGAAGATATTATCGACACCGGTCACACGCTGACCCATGTGCTCGAAATCCTCAACACGCGTCACCCGCGCCGGATCGAAATTTGCGCGCTACTCAACAAGCCGTCGCGTCGTGAAGCGGAAGTGAACGCCAAGTGGATTGGCTTTGATATTCCAGACGAGTTCGTGGTTGGTTATGGCATCGACTACGGCCAGCGCAACCGTAACCTTGGCTATATCGGTAAGGTGCGTTTCACCGACGACGAATAGAATTTAGGGCGCTGCGGCGCCCTTTGTTCTGCGCAGTGAACGCAGAATGAATGCCTTTCTCGGATCGGGTTCAGACCTGGGTGCGTAGTTATGGGGGGCGGTTCAAAGTCCCCCGCACCCCGCTTGGGCCGCAATCAAAAGGAAAAGCCAGTGGCCATCAGGTTGCTGGCTTTTCTTTTACCCTCAAGGCAGTAAGGTTCACAGCCGTAAGCATGAGGACGTCGTGACAGTACTCGTTGATCCGAATGGAGCAAAACTCCTCTCAATTCCCAATAATCCAGCACCGGAAGGGGCGCGGGTGGGGTATTTTCGGACCTCGGATAGGGTGCGCCTGCGCTATGCGCTGTGGCCACGGAAAGGCGATGTCGCGCGTGGAACGGTCTGCCTTGTGCAAGGGCGCACCGAATATATTGAGAAATATTTTGAGACAGTCGCTGATTTTCAAAAGCGTGGATTTGCCGTGGCGACATTTGATTGGCGCGGGCAGGGCGGCTCAGATCGGCTGATCGGCAATAAGAGCCTAGGTTATGTCGATCGCTTTGAGGATTACTGGACCGATCTGCGCTGTTTCCATCGCGATATTTTGCTGCCCGATTGTCCGGGTCCATTCTATCTCGTTGGGCACTCTATGGGTGGTATGGCCAGCCTTTATGCGGCAACGCAGGATCGGATGATCTTTGATCGTGTGTTCCTGTCGGCGCCTATGGTTGGGCTCCATGGCATGGAAGATAGCTTGCCAAAAGTGCGGATGGTCGCTGAGACGCTGAGCTTTCTGGGACTGGGGCGCCTGCCAATGGCGCGTCGTGGGGATCGTCGACCCGATGAAGCCATGTTCCCCAACAACCCGCTCACATCCGACGCGGGGCGATATCAGCGCATGGTTGAGACGCTCCGCGCCGACGAGAGCCTATACATTGGGTCGCCGACATTTCGTTGGCTTGCCGCGGCCATGGGGGCGATGATTACCACGAAGCGGGATCGCTTCCCTAGCGAGATACAAATTCCTGTCCTGATGCTGGCGGCTGGCGGAGACCGTATCGTCTCAACGCCCGCGATTGAGGAGTTGGGCCTGCGACTGCGCACAGGACACCACACTGTTGTGCCGGGTGCCCAGCACGAGTTGTTCATGGAAAACAACCGCGTTCGTGCTCAGGTGTTTGCGGCGTTCGACGCGTTTGTAACCAATCAGACGGTTTAGGTGCCGCCAAGCGGAACCGAAGCACGGGCGACCATAGGGATGCCATTCGGAAGTGGAAATGGGCCAACCGGTCGGAAGATATAACTCAGCGTGACCTCCAAGTGAGGATAGGGCGCGCTCTTTTCAGTCAGCGCGACTGTGAGGTCCTCAGCAGTGATCGTGGTGCCCTTGGTGTCCGCAAAGATCTGGGTTGTAGCGCCACTTCTATCCTCTGGGGCGAACAGAAGGTGACGTGCGCCTCCTTCGGCGATCTGGGTCAGTGTGGCGTGCGCGTGAATGGCGAAGCCCACTTCTGTTAGGCCGACCAACGTCAGAATAAAGATGGGAGCGATCAGCGCAAATTCCACGGCTGAACCACCGACGTCGTCGAGCAGTGCGCTTTTAGAATTTCTCCGCCGCCGCATTATTTGTACCCTACAAAGAGTTCAAAATTGGCGGATACGGACATGTCGACGCCCATGAGCGGGCTCGCATAAGGCAGGCTGGCGCTTGCCAGAACGTAGTGCGCGACGCCCTTGTAGCAACTCTGGCTGCAGGCGATAGCCTGACTGTTGCAGCGGCAGATTTTCTCGACGGAAACGCTGGCTGCCCCGGCTTTATCGTTCAGCTGATGATTAATGACCGTGGTGGTCATGGCCAAGTCTGTGCCCTCGGTCTGCATAACGTGCTGCATTCCAGAGTTGAGCGCAGACTGCACTTTGATCTTTTCAGTGAACCCGGTTCCGAGATCGTAAACCGCGACAAGCAGAAGGAGAACGATTGGGACGATGAGGGCGAACTCAATTGCCGCATGTCCGGCTGCCGTGCGCCAAAACCGACGAAGAATGCGCAAGAGGGCCATCATGCTGCAGGACCTTTGGCGAGACGGATATGGCCGGCATTTGCACTCGCACCAGTGCCGCCTGAGCAATTATTGTTGATGGTACCCGCACCGCGAATATCGATCATTGACGCTACAATCTGTGTGCAGCGGGCCGTGGCGAGGTTGGGTCCTGCCTCGGTGAGCAGTCTATCATTGGGGAAATAGACTGCGCCTTGCACATTGCCCAAAATGCCGATGAGACGGACATCTCTACCGGCAAGATTGGGGTTCCCCATGATAGCCATACCCGCCGTTGGGCCGGTTTTTGGCGCACTCAACTGCCATTGAACATCTTGGGCAATGTCTAGGACGTGCGTTTGATCGACATAGATCGTGACGCCCTCGCCGATAATTTTGGCGCCATTCGTGGCGCGGAAGCCGGCCGTAAAATAATAGATGCCCGGAGCCAGCGTCACTATGCCGGCGATTTCAACCTGTTTGCCATATTTTCCCGGATGCAGGCTGGCGCCGCCGGGCATGCCTGCGCCATACCGGCCTTGGGCAACATTCTGATCGGCCAAGGTGTTGGTGTCTGGAATTTGGCTTGTGCCCCAAAACTGGGTGCCAACGAGATGGTTGCTGGTTTCGGCACGCGTATAAGTGCCATTGGGGCAATTGCTAAAGGTGATTTTTGCGCTGCCGTTGGTGGCGTAATTCCCTGGCGTGGTTGCGCATTCGGCGACCAGTCGGGTTGACCCTTCACCCCATATAGCGTCCGCGCTGTTGGAATTGGTCGCGACCGTGCAGCTCATGTTCACTTGGACAGAGGCCGCAATGAGGATCGAGCGAGACTGCTTCTGCTTTAGCGCCAACATGCACGGCGCATTCGGCACGGCAGTGTTCGCCGTGGCATACGAAACGGTAGAGATATCGAGCCAGCTCTGTTTGAGAAAGAGTTGCGACAGGAACAGGCGCGAGGGTTCTTGGAGGATGGCGCGTGAGGAATTAGCGCCCAAAGTTCCGTCTGGCGACGGGATCAAAATCACGATCTGATCGTCTGGTCCCGAATATCCAGATGCACGTGCCTCAGCGATGCCTATGGTGACGGCATCAGTGAGTGACTTGTCCTTCTGATAGGCGACAAGCGCGCTATAGGCCGCTGCGTCCGCCGCGATTTGCAGACGGTTCTTATCCGCGTACCAAGAGCCCACTTCAATGGCGAGTGCGGAAACTCCAAGCAGCGATGGCAGGAGAATGCCAAATATTATGGCGACCCCACGCGAATTGTCGGTGAGAAATTTTTTGAGATTGCGCAAAGTTTCGATGCCCCCAGCGAAAGCGCGTGGAGGCATCTAACATGTTGTCAGTTAATAAAACGTTCGGCGATTATTTGGCTTTAGTGATGAGTTCTAGCGCTTTTTCGAGCAGTTCTTCGCTCGCGGCTGCGACTACATTTCCGCCACCTGTGGGCTCTGATCCATCCCAACAAGATATGGCGCCGCCAGCTTCTCGGATGATCGGCACCAGGGCGGCAATGTCGTATGTGTTCAGGTATGGTTCAACGACGAGATCTGCATGGCCAGAGGCGAGTAGTGCATATCCATAGCAGTCCATGCCAAAGCGCTGGAGACGCGTTGCGCCTTCTATTGCTTGCCATTTAGCCTGGAGGTCTTCCGTGTCAAACAGCTTGGGTGTGGTTGTGAATACCCGCGCTGACGCCAATTCGCTTAGGCCGGAAGTTCTGTTCGATTGGGCAAGTTCCCCGCGCCGATAGGTGGATGCCCCTGGCACCGCTAGGTAATTCTCGCCAATGAACGGTTGGCTCATCAGGCCTGCGACCGCAACACCGTCTACAGCAAAGGCGATGAGTGTGCCCCAAACGGGTGCACCGGAAATGAACGCCCGTGTGCCGTCAACCGGGTCGATGATCCAGCTATAACGACTATCCCCTGTGCGGCCCCATTCTTCGCCGATGATCGCATGGTCCGGGAATGCTTGTTCGATCACGGCGCGGATGGCGGTTTCAGCACCTTTGTCCGCTTCCGTCACAGGATCAAAGCCCTTGGCCAGCTTGTTGTCAACGGCGATCGGTGTGCGGAAAAGGGGAAGTGTTTTTGCCGCCGCTGCGTCGGCGGCCGCAAGTAGCGTCGCCTGAATGCGGGCAAAGTCAATTTCTGAGGGGAGGTCGGCCATTATCGCTCACCAATGCCAGCGGGTTTTCTGACCAAAGCAGATAGCTTGCAATGCAGCAGGGTTAAACCCCTAAAGCATTTCTGATCGGCGCAGTTCGGGCCATGTTGGTTCTAAGCAGAGGGGATGATTGGTTTTCTATTCTGCCGCCTTAGACAGTCCAACCCGATTTGTCGCTAAGGCGACGAGGTCAAGACCGATCAGGGTCTGGATCAGGCTGTCGATCACCGTTTTCATGGTGGCGAAGCCCGAGTGTTTTTCCAGGGTGACCTCGTTCATATAGAGGTGGCGGCTGATTTCGATCTGGAGCGCGTGGACACCATGCTGGGGGCGGCCATAGGACCGCGTGCAAAATCCCCCCGCATAGGGGCGGTTTCTGGCGACCTTTAACCCTGCCGTGGTGAATGCGGTTTCGACCAGATCGATGAGGGGGGCGGCGCAGGTCGTGCCGTAGCGGTCGCCCAATACGACGTCCGGCGTAGCGCGTTCACCGTTGCGACCAATACGCGGCATAGAATGACAATCAATGAGGATCGCAATTCCCGAATGGGCAATAGCCTCACTCAAGAGCTTTTGAAGCGCAGCGTGGTAGGGGTGATAAATCCCCTCAATACGCATGCGAGCATCGTCCATGGTCAGGCGTTCGCGGTAGATAGGCTTATTCTCAGCGACTACGCGGGCAATGGTGCCCAAGCCAGCGGCAACGCGCGGCGAGGTGGTGTTAAAGCGATCTGATAAGGAGTCGACGAACATCGTGGGATCCAGCTCCCACGGTTCACGATTGACGTCCAGATACGCGCGCGGAAAATGCGCTCTCAGTAAGGGGGCGCCAAGATGTGGTGCTCGGGCGAAGAGTTCGTCCACATAAGCGTCTTCCGATTGGCGGATCGACAGATGATCGAGCCGTGCCATTGCCAGAAATCGTTCTGGATAGACTTTGCCAGAATGAGGTGAATTGAAAACAAGGGGCGATACCGGCCGCCGCGGGCGGATGGTTTCGAATGCAGGTTGATCCCAATAATCGGATCGCACGCGTTTCCCCCATTGCGCTCAGAGCGCCGCCGTGATTTTGCTCATACCAGTTTCGCCCTTCGCGGCCGACTTGTCCAGTTTGTCGCGCAATTGCCTTGTGGCGTTCCTCGAAAGAACTGCCTATGGTCGAGAGTGGTTGCGAAACTGCAGAACTGGCATAAATATCGCCAGAACTCCGACTCACTCTTAAAGACGACATCAGGGATGCTGATGAAGCGAATTCTGCTTGCTGAAGACGACAATGATATGCGCCAGTTCCTGACGCGCGCGCTCAAGAACGCAGGCTATGACGTTGTCTCATTCGACAATGGGCTGTCAGCCTATGAGCGTCTGCGCGAGGAACCTTTCTCGCTGCTGCTCAGTGATATTGTGATGCCCGAAATGGACGGGATCGAGTTGGCACGTCGTGCCACCGAACTCGATCCAGATCTCAAGGTCATGTTCATCACTGGCTTTGCCGCTGTCGCATTGAACCCAGACAGCGACGCGCCCAAGGATGCCTCTGTTTTGTCAAAGCCATTCCACTTGCGCGATTTGGTGAGTGAAGTGGAACGCCTACTCGCCGCATAAGCGGGGCGTGCGCGCAAAATGCTAGGCGTTTCGCGGTAATCTGCGGAAACTGCAAAAGAATTTGCGAAAGTAATCCACAGGGGGCAAACGGCCTCTTGACCCGCGGAACCGAAATATGGTCTATCGCCAACATCGGAAGCGGCAACGCTTCTGACCCGAGAGAGATGGGCGTATAGCTCAGCGGGAGAGCACTACGTTGACATCGTAGGGGTCACAAGTTCGATCCTTGTTACGCCCACCATCTCTTTCTCCTCTGCACAGCGCAGGGGGTGCGTAGCTCAGCGGGAGAGCACTGCCTTCACACGGCAGGGGTCACAGGTTCAATCCCTGTCGCACCCACCATGATACAGAACAGGCTTTCAGCTCAGTTCATGCGGGAAACCGGATAGACGAGGTTGTAAGACAGTTCACCCGAGAGATGGGCGTATAGCTCAGCGGGAGAGCACTACGTTGACATCGTAGGGGTCACAAGTTCGATCCTTGTTACGCCCACCATCTCTTTTTCATCAAAAAATGAAGTCGCCTAAACCAAGCCCACCAAATTGGTGGCCGTGGTATTTGTCGCTTTGATGCGCCGAATGCGGATTGGCATTATGCTGCCTGTGGGGATGTTGGCCAATGTTAACTCGGCGCCGGACAGCAGTGTCACAGCAAGATTGCCGCCGGTCCCAACATAAATGGCTCGGGTCGGCTCGGTTAGGTCTAGCGAGTCAGAAGGGCTTATGGGGAAGCCGTGGTCCGCAGGGGAGCTCAAGCTCTTGGCGTGGCCGGAATATCGATCTGTCATTTCAACTCTCTTTTTGCGCTGTAGAGAGCCTATGCCGAGCCAGCGGTCCGGGGATAACTCCGATAAGTTCATCTTAAACGCGAAGGCGATGATCGTTCGCCTTTAGCATTTTCCCTGAGGGGGGGGGGCGGAGTTGGTGTTGTTTTTGTTGGGTGTTGTTGCAGAAAGTTAACTTTAGGAGGCTCGGGATGGGATGTACACTTCGGAATTGCTTGCTGGTTTGGTGATTTATTGATTTGATGAAATTGGAGTGCTTGTCACTTGCTTTCAGCAAGGATAGAAACGCTCTATACAACTGTCAGTCCATATTTTTAATTAATAAGCGTTGGCTAAAGTGCGTGTGTCGATCTCGGTCCGACCGTTGCTTGTCTCTGGCGCAAAAGTAGCGATGCAAACGCGGAACCAAGTCGCTGAGCATGAGTTCATCTGCTGAATTGATGGAGAGCGTTCGCCTATGCACAATGATCCATCTCGGCTGCTAAGCCCGGGTGAGACCGAACGCTTCAAGTTTCTGGTCGACACGATAAGCGAGTATGCGATTTTCGCTCTTGATGACGAGGGGCGGATAACCTCGTGGAATCGTGGCGCTACGTTACTCAGCGGTTTGTCGGCGACCGACGCCATTGGTCAGCATCTCGATAGCTTGTTTAAAGGCAGTTCTCACTCGCTAGGCCTAATGACGTGCATTCAGCAGGCGATAGGCGAAGCCGGTCGATTTGAGAGCACGGAATTTTTAGTTCGTGGAACCTCGTCTCCGGTTGCCGTGCACGTTACGGCGGAAGCACTTGTGGGCCAAAATGAGCGCGATGCCGCGTATGGCGTAACGATCCGTGCGATAGATGAGTTCGATAGCGCTGACGTTCATCCGCTCGGGACCGAAGACGGATTTCGCACTCTGGTTATGAATGTTTCAGACTATGCGATTTCCATGTTGAGCTTGGAGGGTCGTGTTGAAAGCTGGAACAAGGGTGCGGAGCGGATCAACGGCTATACCGCCGAAGAGATAATCGGCACGCATTTTTCTGCGTTTTTCCCGAGCGAGGCTCAAGCGGCGGGACTGCCTCAGAGGGCGCTTGAGATTGCCGCCACCAAAGGCCATTTCCACGATGAAGCGCAACGCGTTCGCAAGGATGGGACGGTTTTTTGGGCCAGCATTGCAATTGACGCAATACGCGACAGTAATGGAATGCTCGTTGGTTTCGCCAAAATCGTTCGTGATATTACCGATCGGATCAACCAGCAGGAGAGTTTGGAGCAAGCCCGCGAAGAATTGTTCCAGACCCAAAAGCTTGAGGCAATAGGTCAACTGACGGGTGGTGTCGCGCACGACTTCAACAATCTCTTGATGGTGGTGATGGGCAGCCTTGAAGTGCTGAAAAGGCGATTGCCCGCTGATGACCGCAATAGTCGCCTCATCGACAACGCCTATCAAGCCGCCCAACGTGGCGCCCAATTGACCAAACGCATGTTGGCTTTTGCCCGCAAGCAGGACTTGGAGAATCGTCCTGTTGACCTTGCTGAAGTGGTGCGGGGAATGGGTGAACTCTTGAGCCGTACGCTTGGGCACTCGGTGATGGTGGAAACGCGCTTTCCGATTAGCCTGCCCAAGGTCAGCACAGATCCCAATCATTTGGATGCCGCGCTGCTGAACTTGGCCGTCAATGCGCGCGATGCCATGCCGAACGGTGGCACGCTTCGGTTTTCCGCAGCGGAGCACGACATCGCTCCTGGCCATGTGAAACTCAAACCCGGCAAGTATGTTTGCCTGTCGGTTGAGGACACTGGCGAAGGCATGGACGAAGAGACGCTAGCGCATGCTCGTGAACCGTTCTTTACCACTAAAGGGGTCGGAAAAGGGACCGGTTTGGGACTGCCGATGGTTCAGGGGATCGCTGAGCAGTCCGGCGGCATGATGTCGATCTACAGCGTTAAGGGGGAAGGGACTAGGGTCGAGCTTTGGCTTGAGGCACTCGCCGCCGAGACTGAGCCGGTGGCTGAAGTGATCAAGCCTGATGCCCTGACACCGCGCATTGCTAAGACCCAGCTCAAAGTCCTAGCGGTTGATGATGATGCGCTGGTTTTGCTCAACACCTCGCTCATGCTCGAGGAACTTGGTCATAAGGTCGTTGAGGCGCATTCAGGTGCGGAGGCTTTGGCCCTGCTCGAAGCGAACCAAGACATTGATCTCGTTATCACGGATCACGCCATGCCGCGCATGACTGGGGTGGCGCTGGCTGAAGAAATTATCAAGCAGTACCCAGAGCTTCCCGTCGCTTTAGCCAGTGGCTATGCCGATATTGAGCAGGCCCGACGGATGAACCTGCCGCGCTTGGCCAAGCCATTTACACAAGGCGAGCTGCAGAAGCTGATCGCGACCCTAACAGAGGCTCCCGCAGCCTGATTTCACCAGAGCGTCTCTTTGGCCCGTTGAGGCCAAGATTTATCATAGCTCTCGCCGCCGACGGCATTGGCTGTGATCGCGGCTAACATTTGTCCCGCAGAGGGAAGATCTTTGGGATCGACGTGATGATCCGGGTTCCATAGCTCCGAGCGCATGATGGCGCGGGCGCACTGGAAGTAAATTTCCTCAATCTGCAACACGACGACGGTCCGCGGTGCTTTTTCCTCGATGGCGAAGCTTTCGAGTAAGGCGGGGTCTGCCGAAAGATGCGCCCGGCCATTGACCCGCAATGTGGTGCCGGAGCCCGGAATGAGAAAAAGAAGCGCACAGCGGGGATCCCGCACGATATTTCGCAGGCTGTCGATACGGTTATTGCCCCGGCGATCCGGCATCATCAGCGTGCTGCTGTCATGAATCCGAATGAAACCCGGTTTGTCGCCACGGGGCGAGCAGTCGAGGCCTTCGGGGCCAGACGTCGCGAGTGCCACAAAGGGGCTGGCTTCGATGAGGCGGGCGTATTCCTGTGTGACTGTGGGGCTGACCTTCACCAGGGAGGCGGGGGCTGGCGCTGGTTGATAGAGCGCCTCGAGTTCAGCGATTGAGGAAATCACAGTCATAGCGCCTCCGCGTTCTCGGCCAGACTTGATGGAACAAGGTGGTGGGAATAGGCGCTTAGACTAACTATATCCTTGAGGCGAACAAGGGTGATTGAAGGAGTAAAGCCATGGATGGCCATACTTACAAGGTGACGCGTACTGATCAGGAATGGCAGGAGCGCCTGACACCCGAGCAATATTATATTATGCGCCAGCACGGTACCGAGCGTCCGGGCTCTTGCGCCTTGTTGCATGAGAAGCGTCAGGGCGTTTTTTCCTGTGCAGGCTGTGACACGCCGCTGTTTGGCGCGACGCTGAAATTTGAAAGTGGCACAGGCTGGCCAAGCTTTAATGACCCTCTACCGGGCGCTGTGGCGAGTACAGTTGACCGCTCGCATGGCATGGTTCGTACCGAGGTGCATTGCGCGACTTGCGGGAGCCATCTCGGGCATGTTTTCCCTGATGGACCGCCTCCAACGGGCCTGCGCTACTGCATCAATGGGATCGCGCTGAACTTCGAGCCGAGTGCGGAATAAGCCCTTTGAACATGTTCTCGGCAGAGTTTTGCTCTGCCGAGAGATCTAAGGCACACAAGCTTGCGTAAGTGAGTTGAAAGGTTCGATCGCTACAAGGGATGAGCGCAGGGTGTGTCATACAGCAGTGTAGGCAACACATGCTGAAGGAAGGCGTTGGCCAGACTTCGACGCTCTGCTCTGAACGAAGGCGCGGGCGGTTTCGCGTTTCGTCATGTTACGGAGTTTGTATTGCGTCATCCCAAATATATTCTCGGGGCAGTTGCTGTTAGCACGCTGCTTCCGAGTGTCGCCCTTGCCCAGAATTTTGGCCAGCTCGATCAGGCTCAACTGAGCTACCCCCAAGCAGAAACCAGAGCAGATCTTATCGTTGAACTCGGCCTCGGGGCGGGTGCGACGCCTGCTTATGAGGGTGCTTCCACCTACACCGGTACTATCCTTCCCCTCATCAATCTCGAGCGCCTCAATATTCCCGGCGTGATTGACATTGGTGGTGCTGGCGCGACCGATGGGCTGAAGATCGCTCCGTCCATTAGCGTCGTGCGCGAACGCAAAAGCGCCGATTTCGCACCATTGGCTGGCCTAAACAATGTCGACACGACCTACGCGCTCGGTGGTCGAATTGGCTATGAAATCGGCCTGAACGAAGTTGTCAGCGTCCAGCCTTATGTGGCTGCGCGTTATGCTTTTGGCGGCGCGCAAGGCTTTGTCGGGGAAGTCGGCCTCGATATGACGGCGCGGCTGACGCCCGAGCTGACCCTTGTTGCTGGGCCTGTAGTGAACTTCGCCAGCGAAAACTATATGGACCGATATTACGGCGTCAGCGCTGCAGAATCTGCGGCGACAGGCGGGCGTTTGGCCGCGTTCGATCCGCAAGGTGGGATCAAGTCGGTCGGCGTAAAAGCTGCTGTGAAGTATGAGTTCGTCGCCGACACCTTCCTTAATCTTGAAGGGTCCTATTCACGGATCGTGGGCGGCGCCGAAAACTCGCCAATCGTGCAGTCGGGCAGCGACTCTGCCTTTACTGCGGGCGTGGGTATTTCACGTCGCTTTTCGTTCAACTACTAAGTCTATCCGGGGGCAGGCCATGCCCCCGGGCTCACGCTTTAGAGCTGATACGAGTGGGTGTTAGCTGCGTTCGGCGATCTTCGTGCCGATACAGCGACCGAAGCCCAAGCCGACGACATAGAGGGCAACACGCATCCAGAACTCGGGGATATGGAACACGAATTGCGTGGCGATCACGGCAATTACGACGCCCACTATCGCTCCGATGTCGCTGAAACGTTGCGTTTTTGGTTTATCGCGCCAAGCCAATGTATTGCCCCCCAAATGCGTTGACCATCTTAGCTAGCTGATTTGCGTCTGCCCTGAAAGAATGAACCTCTGTGCGGGCAGATCTGCCCTAAGTGCCGCGGGGCTTGGCGCGGCTGGTTGCTGGGGCTGCAATGGGGTCTTCGGGCCAAGGGTGACGCGGATAGCGGCCCTTTAAGTCTTTTGCCACGTCTTTCCATGAGCCTCGCCAGAAGCCGGGCAGATCGCGCGTCGTTTGGATCGGGCGATGAGCCGGGGAGAGCAGGAGCAGCAGCAGCGGGATTTTGCCATTGGCGACAGAGGGGTGGCGGTCAAGTCCGAAGAGTTCCTGCACGCGTACTTCGAGGGCTGGGCCATTTTCCGCAGCATAGTCAATCGGTAAGTTACTGCCTGAAGGCGCTGAGTAGTGGCTGGGCAGAAGGCGGTCAATGTCTTGCCGCGCTGACCACGGGAGCAGGCCATCAAGGGCTGCGCCCATGTGTTCGGCAGTGATTGCAGCTAGTTTGGTTTCGCCGAAAAGATGGGGGGCGAGCCAAGCAGGATCTTGCGTTAAAGCGGTGTCAGACAGATCAGGCCAATCGCCGCCAAGTGTTTGATGCAAATAGGTTGCGCGGGCTCGGATGGCCTTTTGGTCTCTGGACCAGGGAAGGTTTTCTGGGCGCTTTAGCGCCGCTTCGGCCAGAATCTGCGCGGCGGCTTCATGGTCAGTGACTGGCGCGGTGTCATCGGCAAGTTTTAGGGCGTCGAGGCGGCGCTGGCGGCGGGCGCGGACGGAGCCGGTTTGCGTGTCAAAGGTCAGAGTGGTTTCAGATTTTATATGCGCGCCAAAGAGTTGGTCGAGCTCATCTGCGCTGAGCGCGGCGGCTGAGCGAATGCGGCCTTGGGTGGCACTGCCGGTGATGTCCGCGACGACGAGAAAGGGCGCCCCTGCAAGGGCATGGGCTTCGTCGAGTTGGGCTTGGCGGCCATTGGCGAGGCGGAAGCGTCCGCGCGCGCCAGCGGGCTGCGCGACCCGGTCAGGGAAGGCATTGGCGAGATGATAGCCAGCGGCTAGAGGCTCGCCGGATCGGGCACTGCCAGTCTGCTTGGCCCAGCGTTGAGCGAGCGCTCGCGCGTCATCAGCGCGTTTGCCGCGTTCGGAGCGGAAGCGCTCGAGACGGCGGGCGAGATCGGTATCGTCGCCACCAAGGCCACGCTCACCAATGAGAACGGCGAGTTCGGCTGCAGTTTTGGCGTCGCCCGCTTCTGCTCCGGCGACAATCATATGCGCAAGCCGAGGGTGGAGAGTAAGTTTGGCTAGGGCTTTGCCTGCGCTCGTCAATTGTCCTGTTTGGTCGATAGCGTCAAGGCGGGTGAGCAGAGCCTTGGCTTCCGCCCATGCCGGGGCAGGTGGCGGGTCGAGGAAGGCCAATGCCTTCGGATCGGTAACACCCCAAGCGGCCAAATCAAGCAGCAGATTAGACAGATCTGCCGCCAAAATCTCAGGTGTGTCAAAGGCTTCGAGCGCTGCTGTCTGGCCTTCGTTCCAAAGGCGGATGCAAACGCCGGGGCTGGTACGACCAGCGCGGCCACGGCGCTGGTCAGCGCCAGCGCGAGAGACGCGTTTGGTTGCAAGTGTCGTCAGCCCGGTCGAGGGTTCGTAGACGGGAACACGGCGGAAGCCGCTGTCGACGACAATCCTAATCCCTTCAATTGTCAGGGAAGTCTCGGCGATAGAGGTGGCAAGAACGATCTTGCGGCGGCCTTCCGGGGCGGGCTGGATGGCGCGATCTTGTTCGGCAGGCGTGAGCTGGCCATAGAGCGGCGCGAGATCGACATTGGCCGGAAGGCGCTGCGCGAGACGCTCGGCGGTGCGGGTGATCTCGCCTTGCCCGGGCAGGAAAACCAAGGCTGAGCCCTCATGCTCGCGCATGGCTTTCAGAACCGCAGAGGCGACTTGATGTTCAAGCCGTTGCAGCGGATCGGGCACCGCATAAAATGTTTCAACCGGGAAGGTTCTGCCCGGACTATCAAGGACTTGCGCATTGTCAAGTAGAGCTGAAATGCGGGCGCTGTCGATGGTCGCGGACATGACGATGATTTTGAGATCATCGCGAAGGGCGCGGACATCGAGGGCGAGGGCAAGGCCTAGGTCGGCATCAAGGCTGCGTTCGTGGAACTCGTCGAACAGCACGGCAGCGACACCGGACAGTTCTGGATCGTCCAAGATCATGCGGGTGAAAACACCCTCGGTGACCACTTCAATCCGGGTCTTGGCAGAGACCTTGGATTCCATGCGGACGCGATAACCCACTGTTTGGCCAACGTCTTCGCCCAAGAGCTTGGCCATTTGCCGGGCGGCGGCGCGAGCGGCGAGGCGGCGGGGTTCAAGGAGGATGATCTTGCCATCTTTGCGCCAATCGGCATCGAGGAGGGCCAGTGGTACGCGCGTGGTTTTACCCGCGCCGGGTTGGGCCACAACTATGGCACCTTGCTGGCATTTAAGGGCCTCAGTGAGGGCCGGAAGTATGGCGTCGATGGGCAGATGGGGCCAATTCATGCCCACGGGATAACCGTGCCGTGGCTTTGGAGCAAGTACTCCGGATTTTTACCGATTATTATGTCGGATCGAACGAATTTGGGTCGAAGCGTCTACAGGGGCGGAACCATGAGAGATAAGTTCCGGTCCGACACAAAACTGCCGGAGATCGCTATGCAGCTCACCCGTATCACCAATGATGAGCTCACCGTCGATGTGGCTGCGCTTGGGGCAGAGATGCAGTCGCTGCAAACGCGGGATGGGCGGAACTGGATGTGGCAGGGCGATGCCAATTTCTGGACGGGTCGTTCGCCCATTCTGTTTCCCATTGTCGGCAAGGCGATCAACGATAGTCTGCAGATAAATGGCGAGCGCTTTCAGATGGGACAGCACGGCTTCGCGCGGCGGTGCGCGTTCGAGCTGGTGCTGGAAGAGGCAAGCCGGTGCATCTATCGCCTGAGCGCGTCAGATGCGACGCTGCAAATGTATCCGTTCGATTTCCAGCTTGATATTGAGCATCGCCTTGTGGGGCGCTCGGTGATTGTGACGGCCACGGTGGCCAACCTTGGTGATCAGCCCATGCCGTTTGGTGTCGGTTTCCACCCCGCATTTGCCTGGCCGCTGCCGGGCGCAAGTGGCGCGCACAAGATCCGTCTGGAGAACCAGAACGCGCCGGGGATGAAGCGCTTGTCGGGCGGCGTGTTCAACGAAGAGGTTTTGCCGTCTCCATTCGTGGACGGGGAATTGACGCTCGATCATAGCCAGTTTGTTGACGACGCGATGGTGTTCATGGAAGGGGCGGGAGAGGCTCTAGTTTATGGTCCTGACGAAGGTCCGAGCTTGCGGTTCTCGTGGAGCAATCTGCCGAATTTTGCGCTGTGGACCAAGCCCGGCGCTGGGTTCATCTGCCTCGAGCCCTGGCACGGGACGGCGGCAGCGCAGGGGATGAGCGACGAGTTGGCGGATCGGCCGTATACCTATTGGCTCGAAGCGGGCGACAGCGCGAGTTTTGCGTTTGAAGCTGAGGTAAGGGGGTAAGCGAGCCCCCACCCGGCCTCCCCCGCTCGCGGGACTGTTTACAACTTGCGCATTTGGGATTCTAGTTTGTCTGCTTGGGGGTGATTTGCCGGAGGGTTTGAGATGAATTGTCCAGATTGTTCTAGCACTGCCACGGTCAAGCGCGGTCTCAAGGCGGGTTACCAGCGATTTAGCTGTAAGGAGTGTGGTCGGTACTTTACTGATCGCGCCCCTAAATTCAGCGCTCAGACAAAAGCGCAGGCCGTTCAGATGTATCTCAACGGCACCGGCATTC